>JAGVBM010000101.1 GCA_020059765.1 Bacillota bacterium | reverse complement strand
AGAATCCGTCGATTGCCAAAACAGCTCATTCCCGTATTTACGACATGATTGCAGCTGCGGGAATCGAAACTGATGCAAACGGTCGAAAACATTACCGTTTTTTTGAAAAAGAGATTTTTGGGCTTAATGAGGCGTTGGAACGGTTGTCGGAAGAGTATTTCCATTCGGCCGCCCGTCGTCTGGATGTACGCAAACGGATCCTGCTGCTGATGGGACCTGTCAGCGGGGGGAAATCAACCATTGTCACGATGCTGAAGCGGGGTCTGGAGGTCTATTCGCGTACGCCGGAAGGAGCCGTTTATGCGATTAAAGGATGTCCGATGCATGAGGAGCCGCTGCACTTGATCCCGCTGGATCTTCGCGGTGAATTTGAGAAAGAGTTGGGGATTCGCATCGAAGGCAATCTCTGCCCCTCCTGCCGCATGCGAGTGCAGACCGATCACAGCAATCGAATTGAGGATGTGGAGGTGGAGCGGATCGTCTTTTCGGAAGACGAACGCGTCGGGGTCGGCACCTTTTCCCCGTCCGATCCGAAATCGCAGGATATCGCGGATTTGACGGGAAGCATCGATTTCTCGACGATCTCCGAATACGGCTCCGAATCGGATCCGCGCGCTTACCGGTTTGACGGAGAATTGAACAAAGCCAACCGAGGCTTGATGGAATTCCAAGAGATGCTGAAATGTGACGAAAAATTCCTCTGGCATCTGTTGTCCCTGACCCAGGAAGGCAATTTTAAAGCGGGCCGGTTCGCGTTGATCTCTGCGGACGAGATGGTCATTGCCCATACGAACGAAACGGAATACAAAGCGTTTATTGCCAACAAGAAAAACGAAGCCCTGCAGTCGCGGATGATTGTCATGCCGATTCCCTACAACCTGCGGGTGTCGGATGAGATCCGCATCTATGAAAAACTGGTCTCCCAATCGGACCTGAAGCAGGTGCACATCGCCCCGCATGCATTGCGTACGGCGGCTATTTTTTCAATTTTGACACGATTGAAGGAGTCAAAAAAACAAGGCATCGATCTGGTCAAGAAAATGTATTTGTACGACGGCAATTCGGTGGAAGGATTCAAGGAGAAAGACGTTCAGGAACTTCGTGCGGAAGCGACGGATGAAGGAATGTCCGGAATCGATCCGCGTTATGTGATCAACCGGATTTCCAGCGCGTTGATCCGCAAAGACACCACCTGCATTAACGCTTTGGATGTTTTGCGGGCATTAAAGGAAGGGTTGGATCAGCATCCTTCCATCACCAAGGACGAACGGGAGCGGCTGTTAAATTTCATTGCGGTCGCCCGTAAAGAATACGACGAAGAGGCGAAGAAAGAAGTCCAGAAATCCTTTGTCTATTCCTATGAAGAATCGGCCCGCACCCTGTTTGAAAACTATCTCGACAATGTGGAGGCCTACTCCAACTGGCAGAAAATCAAGGACCCGATCACCGGCGAAGAAGTGGATCCGGACGAAAAACTGATGCGTTCCATTGAGGAGCAGATCGGTATCTCGGAAAACGCCAAGAAAGCATTCCGGGAAGAAATCTTGATCCGTATTTCCACTTATGCGCGGCGCGGCAAGAAATTTGATTATACGTCCCACGAACGGCTGCGGGAAGCGATCGAGAAAAAACTGTTTGCCGATCTGAAAGATGTTGTCAAAATCACAACATCCACGAAAACGCCTGACGTGGTGCAGTTAAGAAAAATCAATGAAGTCACCAAGCGGCTGATTGACGAGCACGGGTATTGTCCGGTTTGCGCCAATGAACTGCTGCGGTATACAGGAAGCCTGTTGAATCGCTGATAATGGCAAATGAGAGGGACGAGGATGCCGTATTCTGAATAGTATGAAATAAAGGCTGCACGCAGCCTTTATCGGAAGGAGGGAACGCGACATGTCCAGACCCAATTTTGTACTCTCGAAAGAGGACTGGTCTCTCCACCGCAAGGGATATCAGGATCAATTGCGGCATCAGGAGAAGGTTCGGGAAGCCATCAAGCAGAATCTTGGCGATCTGATCAGCGAGGAAAGCATTATCATGTCGGACGGCAAGCAGATTTTGAAGGTCCCCATTCGTTCCCTGGATGAATACCGATTCCGATTCAATTACAACAAACAGCAGCATGCCGGAGAAGGCGATGGGGACTCGCAGGTAGGCGATGTGCTGGGACGTGACGGCGATGCCAAACAAGCTCCCGGCAAAGGTGAGGGGGCGGGGGATCAACCTGGGATCGATTATTACGAGGCGGAAGTATCAGTGGAAGAATTGCAGAACATTCTGTTTGAAGATCTGGAACTGCCCAATCTGAAACGAAAAGCGCAAGACGAAATTCTCTCGACGGATGTGCGGTTTAACGATATTCGGAAAAAAGGGTTGTCCGGCAACATCGACAAAAAACGTACGATCATGGAAACTCTGAAACGAAACGCCCTGCACGGAAACCCTGGTATTCACGGCATTACCCCCGACGATTTGCGCTACAAAACTTGGGAGGAAATCAAGACCCCGCATAACAATGCGGTTGTTCTGGCGATGATGGATACATCCGGCAGTATGGGAACTTTTGAAAAATATATCGCCCGCAGCTTTTTCTTCTGGATGGTGCGGTTTTTGCGAACCAAGTATGAGCATGTCGACATCCAGTTTATCGCTCACCATACGGAAGCCAGGATCGTATCGGAAGACGATTTTTTCACAAAAGGAGAAAGCGGCGGCACGATCTGTTCATCCGCGTACCAGTTGGCATTGGATTTGGTGAACGGTCATTACCATCCGGACCGCTACAACATCTACCCGTTCCACTTTTCCGACGGCGACAATCTGACGTCCGACAATGACAAAAGTGTCCGCATCGTACGGGAACTCAGCTCGTTGTCGAATATGTTCGGCTACGGGGAAATCAATCAGTACAACCGTTCTTCGACGCTGATGAACGCATTTCGACACATTCAAGATCCCAACTTTAAATTTGTGATCATCCGCGAGAAACGGGAAGTTTACAAGGCGCTGAAGACCTTCTTTGGACGCGGCAGCCAGATGGTGTCGTAAGGAGGGGACAGAGTCATGAACAAGGAAGAGATGCTGCAGCTCGAAACTTCGATTGATCAGATGATGGATCTCGCCCGCTCAAACGGGCTCGATTTTTATGAAATGCGGTTTGAGGTTACGCCTGCGGATATTTTGTACACGTTTGGCGCCTATGGGATGCCGACCCGTTTTTCCCATTGGAGTTTCGGCAAAGCCTTTCATCGCATGAAAATGCAGTATGATTTCGGCTTGAGCCGGATCTACGAACTGGTCATCAATTCGGACCCGTGCTACGCGTTCTTGCTGGACGGCAACACCCTGCTGCAAAACAAACTGGTAGCGGCCCACGTGTTGGCCCACTGCGACTTTTTCAAAAACAACTTTCGCTTTGCCCATACCTCCCGCTATATGGTGGAGAGCATGTCCGTGTCGGCCGATCGGATCCGATCATATGAGATGCAGTACGGCAAAGATCCTGTCGAAGAACTGCTGGATGCAGCGTTGGCGATTCAGGAGCATATCGATCCGTCCTACGTGGCACGGAGACGTCCGCGGAAAGAACAGAATTCGCAGGATCAGGATCACCATAAACAAAAGCCGGAAGCAGAGACTCCTTACGATGACCTGTGGGAGTTGGACAATTTGGGGCAGAAAAAGAAAAAGGAAGAGCCCCTGTTAGGGCACCAGAAAATTCCGGCCCGTCCGGAAAAGGATCTGCTTCTGTTTCTGATGGAACACAGCAAGGTGCTGACCGACTGGCAGCGGGACATTCTGGCGATGATTCGCGACGAAATGCTGTATTTCTGGCCGCAGATGGAGACGAAGATCATGAACGAAGGCTGGGCGACCTATTGGCACTTGCGGATCATGCGGGAGATGGAGTTGACGGAGGATGAAACGATCGAGTTTGCCCGCATGAACGCCGGGGTGATCCTGCCTTCGCGAACGAGCCTGAACCCGTACCATGTGGGACTGAAGATGTGGGAAGACATTGAGAAGCGGTGGAACCATCCGAGCAAGGAAGAGCGGGAGCGCTGGGGGTACGAACCGGGGCGAGGCCGGGAGAAAATGTTCGAGATCCGGGAAACCGAATCGGATGTTGCGTTCCTGCGCAACTATCTGACGAAAGACCTGATTGAGGAAATGGACTTGTACCTGTACCAGAAAGTCGGCAACGAATGGAAGATCGTGGAGAAGGATTGGGAAAAGATCCGCGACCGGCTGTGCGCGGCCCGCACGAACGGCGGGTTCCCGGTACTGCTGGTGGAGGACGGGGACTACATGCGAAACGGCGAATTGTATCTGAAGCACGAATTTGAAGGTATCGAACTGGATATCAAGTACCTCGAGAAGACGCTGCCCTACGTCTATCGCCTGTGGGGACGGGCGGTTCACCTGGAAACCGTACTCGAAGGTCGGCCGGTGCTGTTCACGTATGACGGAAAGAAGCCGCATCGGAGGTTTTTGTGACAGAAGTTATTGCAGCAACTTGACTTGTCCGCTGCTTTTTGCAAAGATATGGATATAAGGAACTTGTTTTTGCATAGTATAAGAATGACCGCAGGTGCTGGACACACCTGCGACTAGTACAATAGATTGCCCGCCGGGCAGTCAACTCAATAGGATACGATCAGGAATAGACCGCTTCCCGTAGCAAGGGCGGTCTATTTCCTTTTGTAGGATGACAGCATGGCGACAACCAATAACCCAAAAGTACCTCCGCGTGAAGAAGAATGTGAATCGGCGCGACCGGAAATGACGGAGGTGACACCGGGAAATCAAGTGGCATGTCATTTGTACAAATAAATAATTAGAATTACTTGACAATTCTATCAACCTATCGTTATATTAGGTATGTGGTAATACCACATACCTAATACCAAAGGAGGTATAAGTATGCATAAGTTTCTCATCCATAGGAGCGGAGACCATCTTGGTGTTGCAACTCAGGATATCCGGGAAGGAGAGGCAGTCGTCGGGGTATATATGGACGATGACAGTATCGTGGAAGTTGTTGCGAAAGGGAACATCCCGTTAGGTCACAAAATGGCGATTGAATCGTTAGAAACGGGAGCGGCAGTGATTGAGTACGGTCAGCAGGTGGGAATCACAAAAACGGCGATTGTTGCCGGTGATTATGTCCATGTCCACAACATTAAAAGTGCGAGGTGGTAATATGACTCAACTTTACGGGTATCGACGTGAAAATGGCACAGTTGGAATTCGGAATCATGTCCTCATCATTCCGGTAGATGATTTATCCAATGCGGCTTGTGAAGCGGTTGCTAAACAAGTCGTCGGTACGATTGCCATTCCCCATGCGTATGGACGTCTTCAATATGGGGAAGATTTGGAATTGCATTTCCGCACTTTGATCGGCACGGGGAGCAACCCCAATGTAGCGGCTGCCATTGTAATCGGCATTGAAGAAAACTGGGCGAAAAAGATTGCCGACGGAATTGCGGAGACTGGAAAACCGGTTGCGTACTTTGGGATTGAAGGAAATGGCGACTTTGAAACCGTTCGCAAGGCTTCCTGGAAAGCGAAAGAGTTTGTGCAGGCGGCCAGTGAATTAGTAAAGGAACCAATTGAAATGAAGGATTTGGTAGTCAGTATTAAATGCGGGGAAAGTGACACCACTTCCGGACTGGCGTCTTGCCCAACCGTGGGTGTAGTCGTGGATCAGTTGGTGGATGCAGGCGCAACCGTCTTGTTCGGTGAAACTTCAGAACTGACAGGTGGGGAGCAGTTGATCGCCGATCGTATGGCCACTCCCGAGCTTCGTGAAAAATTCATAAAGACCTTCAACGATTACGTCTCTTTTATCGAATCCCAGGATGCCAATCTGCTGGGAAGCCAACCAACACAAGGGAATATTGCCGGCGGATTGTCTACCATTGAAGAAAAAGCGATGGGCAATATTGAAAAAACAGGGACGCGTCCCGTTGTAGGCGTTTTAAAACCGGCGGAAGCGCCTGACGGCCCAGGATTGCACTTTATGGATACGTCGTCCGCAGCGGCAGAGTGCATCACATTGATGGCAGCAGCCGGAGCAGTTATTCATTTCTTCCCGACAGGGCAGGGGAATATTGTCGGACATCCCATTGAACCGGTGATCAAGCTGACCGCGAATCCCAAGACAGTGGCAGGAATGCGGGAGCATATCGACCTGAATGTCAGCGGTTTGCTGTCACGGGAATTAACACTTGCTTCTGCAGGTGAAGCGCTGAAAGATGTGATGGTGCGTACGGTTAACGGACGCATGACAGCAGCGGAAGCACTCGGTCATCGTGAGTTTGCGTTAACTCGGCTGTATCCAAGCGCATAGGGTTGAGGCAATGCGGTATTACTGGGATGAACTTCATCGGTTTGCGTCGGATTGTTTTGTGGCAGTCGGCGTTCCACAAGATGATGCAGAGTGGTGCGCGGAAGTATTGGTTCGGGCAGATATTACCGGAGTCCCAACACATGGATTGTCCCGGTTAGCTGCGTACATTCGAGCGATTCAACGAGGCGTCATCAATCCGCGTCCCAATTTTTCCTGGAAGCAAGGGGTTTTGGCAGTTGCGGCATTAGACGGCGACAACGGATTAGGGCCTGTGGTCGCTCGGGCAGCCATGTCAGAAGCCATTCATCTGGCTGAACATATGGGCATTGGTATGGTGACAGTGAGACGGGGGAACCATGCGGGCGCAATGTCCAGCTATATCGATTTGGCAGTTCAGGCAGGGATGATTGGTTGGGGGTTTACAAATGCCCAGCCTGCGATTCCTCCTTGGGGAGGGGGCAAGGCATATTTCGGAACCAATCCGATTGCATTTGGTGCCCCTTGTAAGGATCATAACCCGGTAGTAGTGGATTTGGCCACCAGTAAAGTGGCGCGAGGCAATATCATTCTGGCTGCAAAATCGGGAAAACCGATTCCCGAAGGCTGGGCTTTGGATGAGGATGGCCGACCGACAACCGATGCTGCATCCGCGTTACGCGGGTCTGTGCTGCCCATGGCGGAGGCAAAAGGATACGCTTTGGCCCTTATGGTTGAAATACTCAGTGGAGTATTGTCAGGCGCAGAGATTGGTCCCGGGGTGGGTTCCATTTATGACGCGGGGAATCGTGAGCCGGGAACCGGCATGTGTTTTATTGCGATAAATCCCGATCCTTTTCTTGGCGAGGAGTTTTTGTCGCGTATGGACCAGCTTGTCGATGAGATTCATCGCATTCCTCCCGCTGAAGGGTATCAGTCTGTGCGTGTTCCGGGCGAACGGCGTGCGCAATTTGAAAGAGCTGGAAGGAAAGAGGGCATTCTTCTCGAAGAAAGTACGATAGAGGAATTGGAAAAGCTATCGTTAGAATTCGATACACCTTGGAGAGGATGACCGACTATGTTTGAACCTATCTCTGACAATACGGCGTTCAGCCAAAAAATAGTTTCACAGATAACGGATGCGATTGTCCGGGGCGAACTTCGCCCCGGCGATCGATTGCCGACCGAACGTGACCTGGCGAATCAATTTGCCGTAAGTCGGACTGTTGTGCGAGATGCGATTAAATTATTGACAGGACGAGGGATTTTAAAGGTTCGGCACGGTGTGGGCATCTTTGTTTCCGAATCGCAAACGACATATGCGGAGATGGATGAAGCGCTGTTTGGCAAAGAGGATACCTTAAAAGATCTTTTCGAAATTCGCAAGGTGCTTGAATCGGAAGCGGTTATATGGGCGGCAGAGCGAGCGACCCATGATCAGTTGAATCGATTGCAATCGATTTTGGACGATGCTTTTGCGAACAAGGATGATTTGACGATACTGGGGGAACGGGATGCCCAGTTCCATGTAGGCTTGGCGGAAGCGTCACAGAATTTGGTCTTGGTGCGTTTGATGCTGACGATGTTAGACCTTTTATCGGAAAGCCGCATGGAATCACTATCCATACAGAATTTGCCGCAGCAATCATTGACGGATCATCAGTCGATATTGGAAGCGATCAAACAGAAAAACGATCAGCTTGCCAAACGGCAGATGCTTGCTCATTTAACCCGAGTAGAGGAATCTATTCGCTTTCGAAATCAAACTTGAGCGGGAGGGGTATCATTGTCAATTGTGATTACAGAGGAATTGTGGTGGCCAATACCGCAATGGATGTCCTCGAAATACGAAGTGATACTGGATCCGAATTTGCATCACAATCCTGATAAAATTGCATCAGCAGCAGCACAAGCGCGCGCATTGGTCATACGTAACAAAACCCGAATTGACCGACAGCTGTTGGAACGGCTGCCTCATCTTCAGGTCATTGGCCGTTTGGGGGTTGGGCTAGACAATATTGATTTACAAGCTTGCCGGGAACAAGGGGTCGTTGTGGTCGCAGCCCGAGGCGGTAATGCGAACGCCGTTGCGGAATATGTAATCGCTTGCATGTTTCACCAAGCACGATTTCTTGGCGCATGTGACAATCATGCACGAAACGGCGCTTGGGATCGGCAACAATGCATGGGCCGCGAACTGAACGGAAGAACCTTAGGACTCATTGGCGTTGGTGACATTGGCCAGCGCGTGGCGATTCGAGCCAGAGCCTTGGGATTGAAAGTGGTTGCGTATGATCCGTTTGTATTAAAGTCAAATATGCTTGTGCAGGATTTTCATGTTGAGTTGACTGAACTGCAACGAGTCTGTCAAGTGTCCGATTATATCTCCGTTCATGTCCCGCTCACCTCGGAGACCCATTGCTTGATCAGTGATATGGAATTGGCCGTTATGAAAGAAGATGCTGTTCTGATCAACACTTCGCGCGGAGGTATTATTGACGAAGGCGCATTATTTACCTGGTTAAAAAAACGCCCGGAAAACTTCGCCTTTCTGGATGTGCGGGAAACGGAACCTCCCGCCTCAGACGATCCTTTCAACTTGTTGACCAATGTTATATTGACCCCCCATATTGCTGGAATCACCCATGAATCTTCCCAACGAGTCGCAGAACTTGTATTAGAAGACGTTAATCGAGTCCTTGTCTGTGAAAAAGCGCTGGCTGCCGTGGTTTAACAGGGATTTGTGACAAGACTTCACCTT
>JAGVBM010000158.1 GCA_020059765.1 Bacillota bacterium | reverse complement strand
TTTGTTTTTTAACGCGTTTGCGATGGGGATGGTTCCCCCGAGCGATTTGCGGACGATCGATCCCCAAAAGGTGGACCAGACTCCGCCTTTTGACAAACCGGGATTGCGAAAAATCGGCGACAACGAATATGAAGCGGTCATGACCGCCTTTGTGTTCGCCTACAGTCCGTCTGTGCTGGAAGTGCCGAGAGGCGCTAAAGTCACCTTCCGCGTGACGAGTAAAGACGTGGTGCACGGTTTTCAAATTCCCGGAACGAACGTGAACATGATGCTGGTTCCAGGCATGGTTAATACCGTTACACAGAAGTTCGACAAACCGGGTGAATACCTGATTCTCTGCAACGAGTATTGCGGCGTGGCACACCAAGTCATGGGAGCGAAAGTGATCGTAAAATAATCGCGAGGAGTGAAGCATGAAGATGGCGCAAACGGATGCTCATGATATAAGAATTGACCGGGACGCTTCCAATCTCAGTCTGGCCTATATTCTGGTCGCTTTTCTGGCGTTTGGCGTTGCGGCAAGCTTCGGTTTGCTGCAAGGGCTGGATCGCGGCGGCATGATTCAGATGCCGTCCTGGCTGACGTATTATCAGATATTGACGGCACACGGGGTGCTGATGGGTCTGGTCTTTACCACATTCTTTATTGTCGGTTTTTTGTTTGCCGGCATTGCCAGAACGACTGGCGGTTCCCTGCCGGTCAGCGCGCGAAATCTCGGTTGGCTTGGCTGGTGGCTGATGTTTGTCGGGACAACGATGGATGTGGCGGCGATTTTGACGAATAACGCAACTGTCCTGTACACGTTTTATGCACCGATGAAAGCAACTCCATGGTTCTACATAGGCGCCACCGCGCTGATTGTCGGCAGTTGGATTGCGGGTTACGGAATGTTTGCGGCATACGGTCATTGGCGCAAAAATCACCGGGGGCAGCATTCGCCTTTGTTCACGTTCATGGCGGTATCGACGATGCTGCTGTGGCAGATCGCGACGCTTGGCGTTGCGGCGGAAGTGCTGCTGCAGCTGATTCCGTGGTCGTTCGGTTGGATTGACACGGTGAATGTCGTTTTGAGCCGTACCTTGTTCTGGTTCTTCGGTCACCCGTTGGTTTATTTCTGGCTGCTGCCGGCTTATATCGCGTGGTATGTGATTATGCCGAAAGTGATCGGCAGCAAGATTTTCAGTGATGCTTTGGCTCGACTGGTGTTTATCCTGTTTATCCTGCTGTCGACTCCGGTCGGATTCCACCATCAATTGCTGGAACCGGGCATCTCGGACGGCTGGAAGTTCGTGCATGTGGTGTTGACGATGTTGGTGGTGGTGCCTTCCATGATGACCGCCTTCTCGATGTTCGCCACTTTTGAAACATACGGGCGATCGCAGGGGGCGACCGGGTTGTTCGGCTGGTTTAAAAAATTGCCCTGGGGCGATGCGCGGTTCTTCTCCATGTTTATGGCCATGCTCTGGTTTGTGCCGGCGGGCATCGGCGGGATCATTAATGCCTCCAACCAGTTGAACATCGTCGTGCACAATACCATTTGGGTCACAGGACACTTCCATATTACAGTCGGAACGGCAGTGGCTGTCACGTTCTTTGGCGTCAGTTATTGGCTGCTGCCTCATCTGACGGGCCGTAAACTGACAAGGGGCGTCAACAGCCTGGGAATCCTGCAAACGGTGCTCTGGTCGGCCGGCATGCTGTTCATGGCGGGATCGATGCACGCGCTTGGGTTGATGGGAGCTCCCCGCCGGACGGCTGGCACGACTTACAACAACGATCCGACGGCGCTCGCTTGGATGCCGTGGCAAAAGCTGGCTGCCATCGGCGGCGGCATCCTGTTCGCGGCGGCGGTTCTGATGGTTGGAATTGTGATTTACCAAACCTTCTTCGCGCCAAAAGGGGAAGAAGAATTTCCGATCGGCGAAGTGGACGAAGCGGCGGGTCCGACCCCCGGCATTTTGGAGCGTTGGCCGGTTTGGCTGACGGTGGCGACGGCGCTGGTGGTAGCGGCATACGGCTATCCGATCTATGACCTGATCGTCAATGCCCCTCCCGGAGTACCCGGCATGCGGACGTGGTAAAACTTAGGAAAGCACTGCATGCCACAACACATTCGCGGGAAATCTGAAGAGGGCATGGAACTGTTACAATGGCCGCAGGGAATGCACCGTGCCAGTGGAGCGGGCAGAGATCTAGAGATCTGGTCACGTGACATGTAAGGAGGCAGCAGATGGGACGCTTCTGGAGATTTATTGACACGATCAAATTGGGTGTATGGCTGACGCTGATTTTTCTGTTCCATATGCTGCTGTACCTGGCGTTGGGAACCGACACATGGCTGACGACAACCGTATGGGTCACCGGTATCTACGGAGCCGTTATCTGGCTGTTGAAGCAGATCGCCAAACGGATCGGGTAACACACAGCACAGACGAATTCGGAACGGCACGTTTCCGTACGAACGGATTGCGTGTCGTTCTTGAATTGTCATGGATGGTTCCGGCTGATGCAGGATTACATATCGGTAAATGATGCAAGAAGGTTTTTGCTAGCGGCAAAGCGAAAATGAAATCAGGGAGAGAATCGGAGGGCTTTATCTAGTCACTGCGAGACAGCAGAATCGCAGGAAAGTGAAATCGGAAAAATCTTGAATAGAATACGAGTAAATCATTTGTAAACCGGGGGTTTTTGCTATGACTGAGCAAACAAAATTCGGAATTGAGAAAGTTCCCGTACATTTGCGGCAATTTGTCGTCGAGCAGCATTATGACAATTATTCGTCGGTGGATCAAGCGGTCTGGCGTTACGTCATGCGGCAAAACCGCAATTTCCTCGGGCAAAAAGCGCATCAAGCCTATCTGGACGGATTGCGCGAGTCGGGCATCGGAATTGAGTCGATCCCCAACATTCAATTTATGGATGAACAGTTGTCGCGGATCGGTTGGGGAGCGGTAACCGTTGACGGATTCATTCCGCCAGCCGCTTTTATGGATTTTCAAGCGAACCGTATTCTCGCCATTGCGGCAGATATCCGTACATTGGATCATGTGGCGTACACGCCCGCACCTGACATTATTCACGAAGCGGCAGGACATGCACCGATCATCCTTGATTCAACGTATCGCCAATTTTTGCAGATGATTGGGGAAATCGGCGCCAAAGCCTTCTCTTCGAAAGAGGACCATGACGTATACGAAGCGATCCGTCAACTGTCGATTGTCAAGGAGGACGTGACTTCGACAGAAGAGCAGATTCGACAAGCGGAAGCGGAGCTTGAACGCGCTGTGGAAGCGGTTGCACAAACATCCGAAGCGGCCCTGGTGTCCCGCTTGTATTGGTGGACGGTTGAATACGGGCTGATCGGCAGCGTGGACTATCCGATCATCTACGGTGCGGGATTGTTGTCCTCGGTGGCGGAAAGCGTCAGTTGTCTGCAGCCGGATGTGCGGAAAATTCCCTTCCGCTTGGATGACTGCATCGCAACTGATTACGATATCACAAAACCGCAGCCGCAACTGTTTGTATGCAAGGATTTCCACGAACTGATGGATGCCGCAAAAGAATTGGGGACAAGACTGGCCTA
>JAGVBM010000292.1 GCA_020059765.1 Bacillota bacterium | reverse complement strand
GGCGAACGGAACAAACAAATCGTCGGTGAATATGTAATGATTCATACCCACCCTCATGTTATGGAACTCGTCAATATAGCAGTTGCCGAGAAACAGCAAGGCAGAGGAATCGGGAAACAATTGGTTCTCCACGCCATTGAAACCGCCAAATCGCTGGGAAGTAAATCCCTAGAGGTTGGGACAGGCAATTCCAGTGTTGGACAATTGGCATTTTACCAGAAGTGCGGTTTTCGTATAGTTGGAGTAGACCGAGACTTCTTCACCCGTCATTATTCCAAGCCGATTTATGAAAATGGAATTCAGTGCAGAGATATGATTCGTCTTGTGTTGCACCTGTAATTCTCTGGCTTCCCTGTATGATGTATTGATTTGAGACCACGGACGAATTGAACAAGCTGATGAGACAAGCCTACTAGACAATGGATTATCTCGCCTGATGAAAGAAAGTCTCCTGAGATAAGGTTACTGATGCAAGACCGTATAGACAGAACCCATTTCTGCTTGCAACGAAAAAAGCTCCTGCTTTGTATGTATGCACAAGCAGGAGCTTTACTTTACTTGTTAGAATATATAAGTTTTCAAGGTGACAAGTATAAGGGCAACTAAGGCTTCGCCTGCGCCTAAAGGCTTGGCGAAGCCAAGTTTTCTTTATCAAAATATTCACAATTGCCTTAACGCGAAATTTCCTCCATCCGAATACTGCGAGTATGGGCCGTATGGCTCCATTCCGTGTTTTTACGAGTAAAGAATCCGACGATCGTAATCGGGAACCAGGTGATCACAAAGATCGGATAGATAAACATTCCCAAATATCCTTTCAGAGGAGCCTTTTCCAGCAGCAGAGATAACGGCAGTTGTCCAAGAAATATCACATTGATCGTGATCCAGAACCAGGTCGGCAGCACGGCCGTCAAATCCGTAAAGTCGAAGAACTCCGGCAGCCACATTTGCAAATACATCATCAATGTCGTAAAAATAATGATCAGCAAGCGCATAGGCTGGAACAAGAACATCGCCGCATCAAACATCGACAGGTTGCGTTCCTTAATGCTCTTCTTGAACAGCTTGAAGAAATATCGTTCTGCACAATCAAAGTGTCCTTGCATCCAACGCAATCGCTGACGCATGGACGCTTTTAAGGTAATCGGTTTTTCGTCATAGACAATCGCATCGTGCGCCCATGTCGGATAGATCCCGCGTTCCACACAACGCACGGTGAATTCGATATCCTCCGTCAAGCTGGTGGCGCCCCAACCGATTTCTTTCAATAGTTTGCTTTCAAACACCATGCCGGTTCCGGCCAGGTAATTGACCACTCCCATATTGTAGCGGGCCAACTGCCACATCCGGTTGACGTACCAGTAGGAGATCGCATACGAAATCGAGATCCAGGAATCGCCCGGGTTTTTGGTATCCAGATAAGCCTGTATGACACGTGCTCCGTTTTTGAGCTTGTCGTTCATCTTTAACAGGAAGTCTGATTCTGTCAGGTTATCCGCATCAAACATCACAACCGCATCGTATTCTTTCGGTTGTTTCCATAACTTGTCTAGCATCCACTCAATGGCGTGGCCTTTGCCCCGTTTGTCCGGGACGTTACGCTCCATGGCAATGGCGCCTTTTTCCCGCACAATGTCAGCCGTATTGTCTGTACAGTTGTCGCAAATCACATATACGTCATACAAGTCTTTCGGATAATTAAGGGTCTGCAAATTGTCAATCAGCGGACCGATTACTTCAGCTTCGTTGTGGGCAGCCACAAGCACAGCAAAGGTTTTTTCCGGTTTATGCTTGATCTCTTCTTTCTTGCGTACAAAACCGAAAAACGCCAGAACCGCTTGATAACCGCCAATTACGCCTGTTAACACTTGCAGCGCAATGAACGCTATGTTAGCCAGACTATGGAAGACCTCCATTACGTTTCCCCTCATTTCAACGAAATTACGCGTCAATCTACTATATCATGTACGCAAAGCGCAGAACAAGTAGAATAGGAAATTTAAACTGATTATACCGATGCGCGACCCTCAATTTTTTTGTAGCTCATGAACAGAACCATGCCAAGCAGGGAAATAATGGCACCCGAAATGTACGGAGAGGGGTGTGCCACCTGATACAAGGTACCGCCGATTACGGGGCCCGCAATCCGTCCCAAGGAGTCCATCGACCCCAATAGTCCCATGGCACCTCCTTGACCGGCAGCGGTTTGTTTCGAGATCAACGCGGAGACGGCAGGTCGAATCATGCCGTTCCCGACTGCAAATACGGTCAAATAAACGGCAGCCGTCAAAAAAGAATGAATTTGCGTAATCAGCAGAAAGCCCGCTGCCGAAATCGACAACCCCACTTGGATCACCCTGGCTTCCCCGACCGCTTTCGTCAAACGGCCAATCAGGCCTCCCTGCACGATGGCGCCCGCCACTCCCATTATGGTAAAGATCGCAGCCATATCCGCTGCATCCGCACCGAATCTGACTGCCGAAAAATACGCAAAGGTGGCTTCCAAACCGGCTAATGATAATGTGACAACAAATTGCAGCAGAAACAAATAGGAGACCGGCGGTTTAAACGCTTCCCAAATTTTTTCCTTTTTCTTCGCATGCTGCAATCGTTGTTCGGGCGAAACCGATTCTTTCAGGATGAATGCTGCAAACAGGAAATTCAGAATGACCAGAATACCGGCAACAAGAAACGGCATTTGATCGCCAAATCGATGAAATCCTCCCCCGATGGCCGGGCCGAAAACGAACCCCAAGCCGGCGGCCGCCCCAACCATTCCCATGCCTTTTGCACGTGTTTCAGGCGTCGTAATGTCCGCCATATAGGCCATCACCGTGGGCAGGGTGGCAGCCGACAGCACACCCGCCATAATTCGGGTGGCAAATAACATCCAAAGCTGTGTCGCAGCAGCAAACAAGAAATAAGATGCGGCAAAGCCCACCAAGCCGATCAAAAGCACCGGTTTGCGTCCGACCCGGTCGGACAAGCTGCCCCAAATCGGTGCAAATATAAAGTTCATGATGGAATAGACCGCCATCAACAGTCCCAAAGTAACGGAATCCGCGCCAAATTTTTCCGCATAAAACGGCAGCACGGGAATGATGATGCCAAATCCCAGCATGACCATAAACATGATAGCAAACAATACCAAAAACACTCGTTTCATTCAAATAAGCCTCCGATTTCCGGTCTAATCAAGGCAGATGCCTTCTCCACGCAGATGTCTTATCCACCCAAATTCCCCAAGATCGAAACCAGTTCCTTCTCTTGCAAAATATCTTTTGGATAATACAGTCGATATTTGATTTCCGGAACAATCGAACGAATCAAATTGGAGATCTCATGGATTTCACGCAAGTGCTCCTGTTCGTCGATGACACGGATTCCCTCTTTATAGAGAAACCCCGCCGTAGCAATTTCCTGATAAACCAAGTAATACTCAGGATCGAGTCCTCTTGCAAGCAACAGCTGCCGCAAGGATTCCAGCGTCTCATTCGACAGTGGGTCGCTTACCACCGACCCGTAAAGCCTCCTGTCCAAAAAACGGCTTGCCAAATCGGCAAGTATCCGATCTTCCTCATTCCTCCACTGATGAAACGCATAGATCATGATCGATTCGTCCAGGCGCAAATACTCTCCGACTTGCACCTCGGCTTCCGAACGATCGAAGAAGGGGACCAGCTCAACAGGATAAAAATCCAGTTCACCCTGTCGATACAATGTTTGGGCGCGGAGCAAAACTTTCCGCAGCAACAGATCGCTGCCGATCGTTTTGTGGTGCAGATAAACCTGCGTATACATGAAGTATCTCGCCAACACGTACTGTTCAACCGTATGTACGCCGGAGCTTTTGACCACCACATCATCCCCGTACGGCCGCATGACGCGGATCAATCGTTCAAGTTCATACTTTCCGTATATCACACCGGTATGCAGCGCGTCCCGCAATAAGTAATCCATCCGATCGACATCCAATTGACTGCTGATCAACCGTACCAACAGCGGAAACTTGTCCTCTTTGCCAATTACGCTGGCGACATCTTGCGGAAAATGGTCGTCCACCTGCCGCAGGATTCCATTTATCTCTTCATCTTCCAAAATAATTCGGCGGGTCCAATTCTCATGATGGGTTTGAAACGCTCCCTCAAAGGAATGGGAAAACGGACCGTGTCCAATATCATGCAAGAGCGCGGCGCACAGCGCCAATTTATGAATCCGCTCATCGTTGGGCCATCCGTGATTTCTCAGAAAATGGGACAGCACTTTGCGCATCGTTTCATATGTCCCAAGGGAATGGGTAAATCGGCTGTGTTCCGACCCATGAAAAACATAGGAAGAAGTACCCAATTGACGGATCCTGCGCAGCCGCTGAAAAGCCCGTGTATTGATCAATCCCCAAAGCACCGGATCTTTCACGTAGATCCAGTCGTGAATCGGATCTTTCATGACTTTTTCTTCGATAAACTGTCGAATCTCAGTCTCCATCTCCGTCCCACCTTCCGCTATTATCCAGATTATCATATTTCCAAGAAAAAAGCGCCGATCAGGAAGAATGCTTTTCCATCCCATTCTCTATGTTATAATAGAGAAGCAAAGATTTAACTTCGGTTTTCAGAAGGAGTTTCCAATTATGGCTGACAAACGAGAACGTTTTTCCTCATTATTCGATCAGTTGACCGACGAGCAGCAGACAGACATCATTCAATTAATGAAATCATGGGTTGCACAATCTGCAATGGCCGAACAAACTTCGAACGTTGATCAACCTGTGAGCACCTTGTCGCAACACCCGGAATTGTCAAATCAATGGCATTGTCTCAACGCTTTGAAGAAAGTTGTGGAAAAACACTACACGCCGCGCGTGGAGTTGGCATACATTGCGTTTCATCCCGACCTTGACAGCATTTCAACCGCAAAAACAAGGGAAGCCGCTCAACGGATCTACAGTTTGGAAGCCGCCTACGAGCTGAAGTCGATTTTCGAGCAGGATCCCGATTCGGAAGTGTTGGATCCGGAAATCATCGGGACGCTCCAACATTATTTGCGCAATGCGGATGTCAAACAATAGCAAAACCCCCGCCCTGTCAGAAATTAAAATTGGGGCGGGGTTAAGGGGCTTTGGTCAGTTCTTGTACAGGCGTTCATCTTGCATGTGCTGCTGACGGCACAGTTAGCACATTTCCCCTCTTTGCTTTTTTTCGCGTACCGATAAATGGTCCATCCGGCATAACCAAAGATCAATCCGCCCAACAAAATGTCGATCATGTTCCAATCCCTCGCTTTTGATTACTCAAATCCCATCAACCGTCCGCCTTGATAGATCACCAGTGCGACGAGATAGGCAATAAACAGTGCATATCCAACGGTAAACCAAGTCCAGCGGGCGGAGGCAGCCTCTTTTCGAATCGTTGCGAGAGTGGCGAAACAAGGCACGTACAGCAGAAGAAACGCCATGAAACTGTAAGCTTGCAACGGAGTATAAACATTGGCCACTGCTCCCTGCAATGTTTCCGCTGCAGACGGCGCGTACAAAATGTTCATCGTCGTCACCACCACTTCTTTGGCAAAAAATCCGGTCAAGAGCGCGGCGCCCGCCTGCCAGGTGCCGAAACCGAGAGGTGTCAACCACGGTGCGATCAGGCCGCCAATCGCTGCCAAGAAACTGTTGTTGATATCCACATGCAGCCCGGAAGGACCCGTATAGCCGAGCAGCCAAATCACAACCGAACCGCCAAAGATGAAAGTGCCCGCTTTTTTGATAAACCCTTTTCCTTTTTCCCATGTACTGCGCAGCAGGGTCTTCCATTGGGGAAGCCGATACGGCGGCAGCTCCACCAGAAAGATCGATGATTCCTGCTTAAACAGATACGTGGAAAAAAGGTGTGCCAACAACAAGGCCACTACAATTCCGATTACATACAAAGACAAGACCACCAACGCCTGATGAGTCTGGAACAAAGCGCCGGCAAACAAACTGTACACGGTTAACCGTGCCGAGCAGGACATCAGCGGCGTCAGCAGGGTCGTAATCAACCGTTCCTTCGGCTGTTCGATAGTGCGGGCCGCCATAATTCCCGGGACGTTGCAGCCGAATCCGATGATCATCGGAATGAATGCTTTTCCGTTCAAGCCGACTCCTTCCATCATTCTGTCCATGACCATCGCGACGCGGGCCATGTATCCGGAATCCTCTATGAAGGAAATAATCAAAAACAAAATAAAAATTTGCGGAACGAAAACCAGCACACCGCCGACACCCGGCAGGATTCCTTCCAGAATCAATGCTTCGATAAAGCCGGAAGTTCCCGCCAATGTCAGCATCTGCTCGAAAAAACCGGCCAAAGGTCCGGTAAAGAACGCGTCAAGCAGATCTGACAATGGTGTACCCGCCCAGTCAAAGGTGAATTGGAAAACGAGAAACATGAACAGCAGAAATACCGGAATGCCCAGGAATTTGTTGGTCACAATCCGGTCCACTTGTTCCGTCATCGTATAAGTTGCTTGCTTTGTAACACGAACCGACCGTTTGACAATGTCAGAAATGAAGGAACCCCTCACCTGGCGAATATATTGATGCAGCGATCTGGCACCTGTTTTCTCTTGCACCAATCGTTCTGTTTCTTGCCGCAAATCCAGCAATTGTTCCCGATTGACAAAACCGGAGAGCAGATCTGTCACAATCGGATTCTCTTCGAAGAACTGCAAGGCAATCCAACGTTTTGACGGTAAATTGGTGTGAGTTGGCAACAGTTCCGTCAATCGGTTAATTCCCTGTTCCAATATCGAACCGTAATCGAGTCGAAATAGGACAGCCGATTGTTCACTCGATTGCTGCAGCATCAAAGGCAGACGGCTGCATCCGTCACCCGTTCTCGCCACAATCGGCTGAATGGGAACCCCCAACAACGCGGATAATTGCTCATAATCAATCTGAATTCCCCGATTTCGCGCCACATCGATCATATTTAATCCAATCAGCAGCGGCTTCTCAAACTCCAGCAACTGCACCGTAAGATACAGATTGCGTTCCAATTGGGAAGCATCCACGATGTTCAGGATTGCCGAAAACTTTTCCGATAACAGATACTGTGTGGCGACTCCCTCATCGCGTGACACTGGATTCAAGGAATAAATACCCGGCAAATCGATCAGCAGCCCGGGTACCTGCTTCAGCGTCCCGACTTTTTTTTCTACCGTCACACCCGCCCAATTCCCAACGTATTCATAGGAACCTGTGAGATTATTAAACAACGACGTTTTGCCAGTATTGGGATTTCCGGCAAGTGCCACCTGTATCATTAGACTTCCACCTCGATCTTCCCGGCTTCCCATCGCCGAATGCCAATCCACTGTCCGTTGGCTTCTACGGCGAGTGGTCCGCCGAACGGAAGTTTTCGCTTAATGCTGATTTCTGCCCCTTCCATAATACCCAGATCGATCAAACGCCGACGCAGCACCGCACTGACACTCGTAATATCCGAAACGTATGCTTTCATGCCAGGCGGAATATCAAGCAGCGACTTCTTCATGGTCATCCCCACACAATCAATGAGAATCATTATCATAAGTTTATTGTAAACCATGAATCGGCCAGGGTAAATAAGCCCGTTGTGACAAAATAACGAACACAACAAAAAAGGACTGACCCAAAAGTAGAGTTTCTACTTCAGGGGACAGTCCCTTGTGAGTCAAATGCCATCGTCCTTATACAGAACAGGATCCCGGTTTGCCGCCGTCATTGGAAGTGCGGAACGAACTTCCGCAGCCGCAAGTCGACGCGGCGTTCGGGTTGTTGATCTTAAATCCGGCTCCCATCATGGAATCCACATAATCGATTTCCGCACCGCCCAGATAGTTCAAGCTGTTCGAGTCAATGACGATCGTTACGCCGTTCTCGACAAAAATACGGTCATCGTCTTTGGCGCGATCCAGTGCCATTCCGTAGGAAAACCCACTGCATCCACCCGATTTGATAAATACGCGAAGAGCTATATCATCAGCTTTATCGGTCAACAAGTCTTTAACTTTCGTTACCGCAGATTCTGTCAACGTTACCAATCAATTCGCCCCCTGATTCTAGTTTGTAATCATTTTAACATAGTCCCCGGCAATTAAGCAACAAGTGGAAAGTCCAAGTGGAAAGTCCAGACCGTAAGTCTGGACTTTCCTCCCCTTCATTATTCCTTGACGACATTTCCCTGCCAGGAAAGCATGCCGCCTTTGATGTTGTAAATATTCGGAAACCCGTTTTTCGCTAGGATGTCGGCGGCTTGCCGACTGCGGTTTCCACTGTGACAGATGACGTACACTTTCTTGTTCTTGTCGATCTCCGCCAAACGGTTCGGCAGTTCCTGCAGTGGAATCAGCTTGGCTTCCGGAATGTGTCCCGATTTGTATTCGTCAGATGTTCGAACATCAATCAACTGAATTGTGCTGTCTTTCAAGTTTAATTTTTGCACGTCTTGCGCATCCACGTGCGTGATTTTTCCGAGGCTTGCACCGGCAGAAGCATTTGTGCCGCCCGTATT
>JAGVBM010000172.1 GCA_020059765.1 Bacillota bacterium | reverse complement strand
GTAAGTGGAGTGTTTAATTTTGCGCAGTTTCAGGGATTGTCGTTGTGGGGAAACGGGGGCAATCTTGAAGAAGGAGCGTGAAAGGAGAACATGTGTCAGCAGTGCGGAGATCAGAATCATGTGGAAAAGAAACTGACGAGACGCGACATGCTCAAGTATATGGGAGCATGGGGGATCACTGCGGGAGCCTCAACGTTGGTGTCAGGTTTGGCAGGAGCTGCCGGACTTGACCGGTTGGATGAGATCACAAAATCCGGTGCGGTGAAATCGGGGAAAGTCAAGCAATTGACGTTCTTGCAGACCACCGACATTCACGGACAACTTTTGACTCATCCGGAACTGTTCGTGGATAACGGACAGATCAAATGGCGAAATACCGGCGGCATGAGCCGGATTGCCACGGTATTCAATCAGGTGAAACGGGAAAATCCCGGTCGAACCATGGCAATCGATACGGGAGACTGTTTCGAACATTCCGGTACGGTAACGTTGAGCAAAGGGGAAGCCATGGTGCCGATCATGAACAAGGTCGGATATGATCTGGCGCTTCCCGGCAACTGGGAAGTCGAATATGGACCGCAGCGAATGGTCTATTTGATGAACAAGTATAATTTCCCGGTGGTCTGTTCCAACATGTACTGGGGGGAAGACGGGGCTGTCGACGGGCCTGACATTTTCCCGCCGTTCTACGTGAAAGAGATGGCCGGAGTGCGGATCGGATTTATCGGACATAACGACCCCTTCACCAAAATTCGTCAGCATCCGAGCTATCATGAAGGCATTCAATTCCGCCAACCTGTGGATGCGACAGCGAAATTGGTGGAGATTCTCAAGACGGAATACAAGTGCGACTTGGTGATCATGCTGGCTCACCTGGGATTGGCGCAACAGGTCCACTTGGCGAAACAACCGCAAACGGCAGGGGTGGATTTCCTGCTTGGCGGAGACACGCATGAACGCACGTACGAACCGATCGTCGGCGGCAACATGCCGGTTGTGGAACCCGGTTCCTTCGGTTCGTTTGTGGGACGTTTGGACGTCTTTGTGGAAGACGGCAAACTCAAAGACTACAACTATAAACTGATTGTGGTGGATGAGCACAAGTACAAGGAAGATCATGAAGTGAAAAAAGTGGTCGAACGGGAACGCGCCCCGTATGCGTCCATTATTGACAGAAAATTGGGCGAATCCAAGGATTATCTGTATCGGTACAGTGTTCTCGAAACGCCGATGGACAACCTGATCACCGATGCGATTGCCGATGCTGCAAGTGTGGACATCGGAATCTCCAACGGGTATCGCTACGGCGCTCCGATTTCACCCGGACCGATTACCGTGGATCACCTGTACTGCATGCTGCCGCCGGCGACCAACCTGAAACGGGGAATCGCGACGGGCAAACAGATCTGGGATTGGCTGGAAGTCGAATTGGAAAATGTATTTGCGACAGACGCCACAAAGCGAAATGGCGGTTGGCTGATCCGTTTATCCGGCATGGAACTTGTCGTAACCCTCGGCAATACGAAAGGAAGCCGGGTGCAGTCGATCAAAGTGCGCGGACAGGACATCCAGCTTGACAAGGAATACACGGTGGCAGGCAGTGAACGAGAAGGGGAACCGATGCACGTGATCTGGCGCTTGAAGAACCTGAAGAATGTGGAACGGATGGCGATAACCAATTACGACGCGATTGAAATGTTCCTGCAGAAACACCCGGTTGTCGACTACAAGATTGAAGGTCGGGTTGTCGCGACCGACGCGCAGGGACTGGTATTCTCCGACGTTCCCGGCACGAACTACCGATTCAGATAACGCAAACCGTGACAGGTTGAAAGCTTTGATCACACCAAGCGCAATCGAAAGGAGAATGTGACATGAAAAACACGAAAACGAAGCTTGCTGTCATTCTGACTGTGCTCACCATGGGCGTGGTTGGCGGATATACGATGGGAAATTTGCAATCGGTGAAAGCGGAGAAAGACAATCCGGTTGCCGTGGAAAACCGTCATTACAAATACAACGTCGTCATGGAATTGAATATTCCGGATGACATTCCGACGCAAAACCGCTGGCAAGTGGCCATTAATAACATCAAAGCCGCGAAAAATCAGCTGGATGACGACATCCGCATCGAATTGGTGGCCTATGGGGACGGTCTGCCGATTTTGTTGAAACAACCTGTGACAAACGCAAGCGGCAAAGTGACCAATCCTTATCCGGAATATGCTGCGCAACTTGAAGAATTGTCGAAGATGGGAATTGATTTTGTCGCCTGTGAAAACACAATGAAGAAGATTGGCGCCAGCAAGGATGACTTGCTGCCCTTCGTAAGATCCGTACCGGCCGGTGCGGTGGAAGTCATCAAGAAGCAGCAGGAAGGCTGGCAGTACATTAAAGCTGAATAATTCACTACCGAGTAAATTTACTATATTGTTTTGATGAAGTTCACATAGGGGCTGTCCCGAAAGTAGAAGTTCGAGTTCGAAATTCTATTTGAGGGCACAGCCTTTTTGTGTAGTCCCTCTGTTTCATGGTAGAAATAGGGCTAGGCTACAGTTCTGAGAGACCATTTTTTTTGTTTTGAATCGTCTAATATACGACAAAGGGTTACCTGATTAATCAGAGTCGGGAAAAACAATTGGAAAGTATATCAACGTATGAACACATATCGGGGGAAGCCAGTATTACTTGGATTATACAAATTACGATCAATATGTAAAGATCATCTGAAATCTGGGTGGTTTCGGCGTGTGTTAGATAAAAATGAAAAAAAGGAGAATTTACTATGAAAGACTCGGAAGAACAATTAGAACATTTGCGTGAAGATATGGATAACTTATTGAATCAGTTAAAGAGTCGTCCCGAATTAAAACGCCGTGTGTTAGATAAAATCCATCTAGCACAACCAAGGACTTATTGGCGTAAATTAATCATTTTAACTACAACTATGTTGGGATTCTTGATACTCCTCGGTGGGACTTTACAAATTCCATCTGTAAAAGCACAAATATTGCCTACTATTTCAACAGTAGTTGCTTGGATTCAACAAGTAACACATATTCCCGTCCAACTACCTAGTTCTTGGCAAACCAATTCAAATAATCTGCAGGATGATACAACGAAAAAAGTTTCAAATTATTACTTTGAGGCATTCCGTACTCCAGATGGTTACAGCATCAATATTTATCAAATTGCTGTTCCCGTTCCCTTTAATGATGAAGCTGCATTGTTGGCCAAAAACGGTCCACTTAGTGAATCTCAACGGGTTGGATCCATGAGTGGAAGTAAGATAACAGATCAAATGCCCTCTTTAGAAATTACGATTCCCTCTGATGCAGAATTGTTTGAATTGATTCCAGGGGTAACAGCTTATAAAAGATATCAAGGTACCAATATCATCTGGAGACAGGGCAATTGGGGATTTGAATATATTGGTCCGTCAGGAGTCCCTGGATCACCTAACCCCATTGATAATTTAAGGGGATTTGCCGCGATCTGGCCGAATGCTTTTTCTCCCCTAGCAGATATCGGTTATATAAAGATCACAGAAAAAACGACTATCATCACATGGGATCAGGAAGGAATTCGCTATACATTAGAAATAAGAGGAAATAATTATAAGCAAGCAGCTCAAATTTTAGACAGTTTACATGCATGGAAAAAAGCATCTCATTAAAAACTGGCTGGAAATCATTGTGAACAAAGGTAAATTTATGAAAAATAAAAATCGAATCTCCCAAGGAAGGTCATTTTTGAAAAAGATTTCAATTTTAATCCCTGTCTGGGTAGTTGGTGTTACAGTAATGGGATGTGCGAGCAATACGAATTCAACACAAACACAACCCCTACAAAGTAGTCCGCACACGATTACTATCGTAAAAGATGGAGTTGAGGGAGGACCAGGTCCACTTACGAAAGAAAATGTGTCGCTTGGCAACCTGCGTATCGGGGATAGTCAAGCCAAGGTACAGAGTACATATGGCAAGCCGACAACCGTAAGCCAATCTCATGGATCACCTTTTTTACTTTGGCATTACAAAGATTTAAACTTATATGTGGAGTTCTTCAGAGCAAGTGAATCCGATTCTCCCGAAGGTGTTGTATCCATTCAGATTCAAAATCCATCAAATGTACGACTCAATAG
>JAGVBM010000362.1 GCA_020059765.1 Bacillota bacterium | reverse complement strand
GGGGAGATCCATGCGATCACATTTACAAGTTCCTCAACTGTCCGTTCATTTGTTACAATCATGGAAGAAGAGGATTTGTCCCGTCTTCTGTCCGATGTCATGATTGCCTGCATCGGTCCGATTGCGGCTGAAACGGCCGAACAAATGGGCCTGCCCGTACATGTTGTAGCAAAACCTTATACCGTTCAAGGGTTGTTGCACGCTCTTGCGGATTACATAAAGGAGTGAAAACGATGCAATTGCCAACAGATTTTCAACGCCTTCGCCGCTTGCGCCGTTCGGCCGGGATCCGTTCGATGGTGCGGGAAACGGAACTGAGAGTGCAGGATTTGATTTATCCGTTGTTTGCGGCACACGGAACCGGTGTCAAGGAAGAGATCCATTCGATGCCGGGGGTGTATCATTTTTCAATTGACACGCTGCGAAAGGAAATTCAAGCAATTTCCGAGATCGGCGTCAACTCGGTCATTTTGTTCGGTGTACCCGCGCACAAAGACGAGCATAGTTCGGAAGCCTATGCGGAAGAGGGAATTGTCCAACAGGCAATCCGAGCCGTTAAAGAAGAGAATCCGGAGATGGTCGTGGTCACGGACGTTTGTCTGTGTGCCTACAATCCACATGGGCACTGCGGAATTGTACACGGCGGCCAGATTCTGAATGACCCGACATTGGAACTGCTGGCGAAAACAGCCGTTTCTCACGCGCAAGCCGGAGCGGATATCATTGCTCCGTCCGATATGATGGACGGACGAATTGCGGCGATTCGCGCCGGATTGGATCAGCACGGATACCTGGATCTGCCGATCATGTCTTATTCGGTGAAATACGCGTCTTCCTTCTACGGTCCGTTTCGCGATGCGGCTCATTCCGCGCCTTCTTTTGGCGATCGCAAAACCTACCAGATGGACCCTGCCAACGTCCGGGAAGCGATGCGGGAGGCAATGGCCGACGTGGAGGAAGGGGCCGATTTTCTGATGGTGAAACCGGCGATGGCCTACATGGATATTATTCGTCAGCTGCGCGACAACTTCGATCTGCCGATCGTATCGTACAACGTATCGGGAGAATACGCGATGGTCAAGGCGGCGGCCCAAAACGGTTGGGTGGATGAACAGCGAATCGTCATGGAATTGCTGACCGGTTTGAAACGAGCCGGTTCCGATCTGATCATTACGTATTACGCGAAGGATGTTGCAGGTTGGTTAAACGAACAATCGAGGTGAGCCGAATGCATAACGGATATGAGAAATCCAGAGCGGCGTATGCAGAAGCCAAACAGATCATTCCCGGCGGTGTGAATTCTCCGGTTCGGGCTTTTCGCGCGGTCGGCACCGACCCGCTGTTTATTGAACGCGGAAACGGAAGCCGCATCATGGATATTGACGGGAACGAATACATCGATTATGTGCTGTCATGGGGACCTTTGATCCTCGGGCACGCCCACCCGGAAGTGACGGAAGCGATCCTTGAATATGCGAAAAAAGGGACTTCCTTCGGAGCCCCCACCCTGCTTGAAACGGAGATGGCCAAACTGGTCACAACAATCATGCCGTCGGTGGAAGTGGTGCGAATGGTCAACTCCGGCACGGAAGCGACGATGAGCGCCCTGCGGTTGGCCCGGGGCTATACAAAGCGCAACAAGATTGTCAAATTCGAGGGCTGCTATCACGGACATGCGGACAGTCTGCTGATCAAAGCCGGATCCGGTGTGGCGACACTGGGGCTGCCCGATTCCCCCGGCGTGCCGGAATCGATTGCGGTCAATACGCTGACCGTGCCCTTCAATGATATGGAATCGCTGGGCGCGGCATTTGAGAAGTTTGGCGAGGATATTGCGGCCGTCATTATCGAACCGGTGGCGGGCAATATGGGATGTGTCTTGCCGAAACCGGGCTACCTGCAGGAGGTGCGCCGCATCACCCGTGAATACGGATCCCTGTTGATTTTTGATGAAGTGATGACCGGTTTTCGCGTGGCGTACGGCGGGGCACAGGCATATTTTGACATTGAGCCGGATCTGACGACGATGGGCAAAGTGATCGGCGGGGGGTTACCGGTCGGTGCCTATGGCGGCAAACGGGAGATCATGGAGATGATTGCGCCGGCGGGACCGATTTATCAGGCAGGCACCTTGTCAGGCAATCCGCTGGCGATGATCGCGGGCTATACAACTCTCAAACTGTTGGGGCAGCCGGGTGTCTATGAAGACTTGAACGCCAAATCCAAACGGTTGGCAGACGGGTTTAGAGAGACTGCCGCAGAGTTGGGAATCCCCTCCTACACCAATTTCATCGGCGGGATGTTCGGCTGTTTCTTTACCGATACGGAAGTGGTCGACTACGCGACCGCGAAAACCAGCAACCTGGAGATGTACGGAAAGTACTTCCGAGAGATGCTGCAGCGGGGGATCTATCTGGCTCCTTCCCAACTGGAAGCGGGTTTCACATCGTTGGCCCATACGGATGCGGATCTTGACCGGACACTGGAAGCATCACGGGAAGCGTTGAAGGCGTTGTAAGGAAGGCAACCCGCTGAGAGGATATGGTAAGGCGCCAAGATCCGTAACTGAAATGAAATTCCGAATTCGCATAATCCCCCAATCTTAGCCAGAATTCACCTAAAGTGGTAAAATATAAAGTTAGACAATGCGTGTTCCATCATGTCAGAATAAATTCAATGTTATGTTGACTCATTCTGAAAAGGTGGACTAGATATGCGAAAAAAACTGCTTATCCTGTTTCTTGCTTTTGGTTTATTGGGGGGAATAGTACCGACACTGACTGCCGATTTTCACGGGTAGTGAAGCCAACAATTACTTCGCGCCTGTTTCAGTGCCGGCAAGCCTAGCTGCGAAATACAATCCGGTGGTGAAAGGAAGCACGGTTCTGGCAGTCTATAACGGTCGCCTTTACGATGTGGAAAGGTCGTTAAGCGACAAATTGTATGCTATCGACCTTACGGATAATACAGTGAAGTGGCAGTTTAAGCCGGAAGGGGATCCTACGCCGATTAACCAACTACTGGCAAAGAATGGACTGCTTTTTCTCACAACAGGAAACAAGCTATATGCATTGGAAGACACCGGCAGCACTCCAGTGGTCAAATGGTCGCGTGAAAATGGAAACCAGCCTAATTATGATGATTCTGCATTCTTTTATATAGGTTTGGATAAGAAAGTGAAGGCAGTGGATTTTAAAGATGGTTCAACAAAATGGGAATACAGCTTGGGCCAGTTTGATGAGGTCTATGGGAAAATAGCAACCGGTGGAGGACGGCTTTATTTTACCGTTAAAAATCGTTCCGAAATGACTTACAAAATGTACTCACTGGATTCAGCAACCGGTCAGATTCTTTGGACGACGGATCTTTATGGATATTCGCAAACTGGCGTTCCGGTTTTCAGGGACGGTAAGGTATATCTTGACTTAAATGAATCGACTTATCAGAACCGCAAAGTTTTTGTGGTGGCTTATGATGGGTCTAACGGAAGTTTGCTTTGGAAATATGACCTGAAAGGTTATTTTGGATTAAATTCCGATGGAGTGCTGAGTATTAATGAAGATACTGTATTCACAGTAAATAGTGAAGGCTATTTGATCGCAATCGATAAAGATACGGGCGCTGAACGCTGGAAGGTGCTTTTTGCTGAAATTTATGTCAGCGGAGGAAGACAACAAGACAATAGCGCTCACGGACCGATTCTGGTTACGTTGGATAAAGTTTTTCTTTCCAACCATAACAAAATAAAAGTATTCGATACAGTCACGGGGAACTTGCTAGAGAAGGTAGATCTTGGTGGAAACGCTCCGTATCGACCAGCAGCGATTGCAAATGGCATGCTGTTTGTATCGGATGGTCCAAATCTTTTATCATATGCTTTCGTTGGTACTGAAAGCAATACAACGAAACCCAATGCAGTAGGAAAAACGATCAAAAATGCCAACTTGAGAAAAGGGCCGGGCACTCAGTTTGAAATTGCTCATGTGATTCCTGCGGGATCTTCGCTGATCATTCTTTCAGAATCTGGTGACTGGTATGAAGTTGAAT
>JAGVBM010000207.1 GCA_020059765.1 Bacillota bacterium | reverse complement strand
ATATCATAAAACGAGCGAGTACGGGGGAGGACTTTAGTCATTAAATTGATAAATTATTTTTCTCAGAAAATCGCTATAATAAGAAAAGGAGAAAAGGTACATACCGGATACTTGGCGATCGTTTTTCCTGTCACACAGCTTGCGGAATGCAAAGGAGGCTTCACTTATGAAAAACAAGGAAATGCTGTTGATACCAGGTCCTACGCCCGTGGTCGATGATATCTATGACGCGTTGGCGAGCGAGACTATGGCCCATACCGACCCGCGGTTTGTCAAAATTTTTGAGAACAGCTTGCAGTTGACGAAGCAAATGTTCAACACCGATGGAGAAGTGTTCGTTGTCTCCGGTTCCGGCACATTGGCGATGGAAATGGCGATTGTGAACACAGTGGCGCCCGGTGAAAAATTGTTGGTGGTCAGCCACGGCTATTTTGGCGACCGATTCATTCAGTTGGGAGAGGCTTTTGGCATTGAAGTCACCGCACTGCAGGCCGAATGGGGCAAACAGGTGGATGCGGAAGCTGTTCGCGCCAAATTGGCAGAAGGAGGCTATAAAGCGGTGACCGTGACCCATGTGGATACATCCACTGGAGTTGCCGCTTCCCTGGACAAGCTGGTTCCCGTTGTCAAAGCAGCAGGGGCGCTCTTTATTCTGGACGGGGTTTGCGCGACTGCGGCTATTGATGAAAACATGAACAAAGAGTATGGTTCTCCGGACTATAAGATTGATGTGGTGCTGACAGGTTCGCAAAAAGCGATTGGGGTTCCGCCGGGACTGGGGGTCCTGGCGTTCGGACCGAAAGCGTTGGCCGCGCGGGAAGAACGGGAAAGGATTCCCGCCTATTACGCCGATATTAAAAATTGGCAGCCCATTATGCAAAATCCCGGCAAATATTACGCGACTCCGGCCGTCAATATGGTCTACGCGTTTAATAAAGGCATGGAAATCGTGATGGAAGAAGGATTGGAGCAGCGCTTTCGCCGTCATGACGCACTGGGTCAAGCGGTACGGGCCGCGTTGACAACCTATGGCATGCAGGTTCTGGCCGAAGAAGGCGCTGAGGCGCCAACACTAAGCTGCATCCTGTATCCGGAAGGGATCGATGACGCAAAGTTTCGGCAAATGTTGGCCGCAAAGGGAATGATCGTTGCCGGTGCATTGGCGTCATTGGCGGGAAAGGCATTTCGCATCGGCCATATGGGCAATGTCACGAAAGAAATGATGGTGGAAGCTGTTCGCCTGATCGGCGAAACACTGAACGAAATGGGCTACGAGGCAAGAGTAGACACGGCTGTCGATCAGTTTGTCAGTGTGTATGAAGGGAATTTGAAAATGTAATCACGTGTAACTGATTCGATCAGGCATGAGTAATTTCTTGAAATTGCTCATGCCGTTTTTAAGAAAGGGAGAGATTGCATCATGGAATGGAAAGGAATTGGTGCGGCCCCCGGTTTTGCCATGGGTCCAGCCTTTCTCTTGCAGCGGGATGAAGTGAAGGTGGAGCGGCGCAGCCTCAGCCGGGAAGAGGCGGGCACAGAAAGCAAACGGTTTGACGAGAAAGTGGCGGTGGCCATCGTCGAACTGGAACGGATTCGAGAAAACGCGAAACAAAAGCTGGGCGAACAGGAAGCGGAAATTTTCTCGGCTCACATTCTCGTCCTGCAAGATCCGGAATATATCGGAGCGGTCAAAGAAAAAATTCAAACGGAACAGGTCAATGCAGAAGCCGCGTTGCAGGAAGTAACAGACAGTTTCGTCGAGCTGTTTGAAAGCATGGAGAACGAATATATGCGGGAACGGGCAGCCGACATTCGCGATGTCAGCAATCGGGTGATGCAGCGTTTGGCGGGAATTTCGGAAACATCGATGGACGATTTTGCCGAACCGGTTGTGTTATTGGCCCATGATCTTACCCCTTCCGACACGGCTCAATTGGATCGGGAAAAAGTGGCAGGTTTTGCAACCGACATCGGCGGCCGCACCTCCCACTCAGCCATCATGGCACGTTCCATGGAAATTCCGGCTGTCGTGGGATTGCGAGAAATTACGGCACACCTCAAGACCGGGGACTATCTGATTCTCGACGGACAAAGCGGAATCGTACTTGTCAATCCGCAGCCGGAAGTTATTCGGGAGTATCGGCAAAAAGCCGATCAGTACGCGGCACAGCAAGCGGAATATAAAAAATTGAAAGACGAGCCTTCCCTGACGGCTGACGGCTTGCAGGTCGAATTGGCGGCCAATATCGGCAATCCGCAGGATGCTGTCGGTGCCGTGCGGAACGGAGCGGAAGGAGTCGGGCTCTACCGGACGGAGTTCCTGTATATGGGCCGTGATACGCTGCCGACGGAAGAGGAGCAGTTTGAAGCGTACAAAGCGGTGGCGGAAACCTTCGGCAAAGACCACCCGATTGTCATCCGTTCCTTGGACATCGGCGGCGACAAGGAACTGCCCTATCTGGACCTGCAAAAAGAGCTGAATCCTTTCCTCGGGTATCGTGCGATCCGGCTTTGCCTTGATCGGTCCGACATCTTCAAGACCCAACTGCGGGCGATTTTGCGCGCCAGTGTATACGGCAACATCAAGCTGATGTACCCAATGATCGCTTCCCTGCAGGAACTGCGGGCGGCCAACCGGGTGCTGGAAGAAGTCAAACAGGAACTGAAACGGGACAAGATTTCCTTTCGGGAAAAGATGGAAGTCGGCATGATGATCGAAGTGCCGGCAGCGGCGATCATTGCCGACCAACTGGCAAAAGAGGTCGATTTTTTCAGTATCGGCACCAATGATCTGATTCAATACACCATGGCGGTCGACCGTATGAACGAGAAGATCTCGTATCTCTATCAACCGTTCAATCCCGCCGTCCTGCGGTTGATCAAGACGGTCATCGACGCGGCTCACCGGGAAGGAAAATGGGCCGGCATGTGCGGCGAAATGGCCGGCAATAAAACGGCGATACCGATTTTGCTCGGCATGGGACTCGACGAATTCAGCATGAGTGCCTCTTCCATCTTGCCTGCCCGGGCGCTGCTGCGCAAATTGAACAAGCCGGACATGCAGAGTTTGGCGGAAACCGTGCTGCAAATGGATGCGGCGGAAGAGATCAAACGGTATGTGGAACGGGAAGTGCCTGCCGTCAAGGAATGATAAGGATT
>JAGVBM010000378.1 GCA_020059765.1 Bacillota bacterium | reverse complement strand
TTATAAGAATGGTTAGGCGATTTTTTGCAAACTCTTAAAACAAAGGGACAGGAGTCGCAAGGTCGTCTGGCGAATAGCCAATATAACAAACAGAATGCTCATCAATGCCGGGATCCGGTTGTGAAGTTTCGGAAAAACCCACATCTTGACCGTTGGTAACGAATACGCTATAGAAAAGGGCGGTGGTAGCGTGCAGTTCCTCAATCCCACAAAAGGAACCCTGACGCTGGATGAAGTGGTTACGGACATTTTGGATTTTGTTGGGACCGGGCCTGGTGATACATTCAAGGTTGTTGTAGGTTCAGACTCGCAAAACCGTTACGATCGCGGGATTACGATGTTTGCCACAGCCATTATCGTGCATCGAGTCGGAAAAGGGGCCAAGTATTACGTCATGCGGCGCCCCTCCCGCGAAATACGCTCTTTGCGGCAACGGATGTTTACGGAAGTATCCTATTCCCTTCTCTTATGCCAGGAAATTTCACAACGCTTGCCCGAATTGTGCGGAAAGGATTTGGAAGTGCATTTGGATATCGGAGAAAAAGGAGCCACCAAGTCGCTGATCAAGGAAATTGTGGGTTGGGTCACATCATCCGGCTATACGGCCAAGGTGAAACCCAACTCTTTTGGCGCTTCAAAAGTGGCCGATCGGTATACTCGTTCCCTTGGCTGATCCATCTGGGGCGGCGCACGGCTTGACCCTAGGGAACTCTCTCAGAGAAAGGAAATGGAAAACGAATTTTGCAGATCGTGTCCAACGGACACGATTTTTATTAATTATTCTTGCGAACTTCCCCGATTCGTTGTCCCATTTGGACAAACTGCCCCTCCTGCAAGTCATCCAAGATCGCCATGCCGGATTGGAACAGCAAAATGACGGTGGAGCCGAACCGGAACCAACCGAGTTCATCCCCTTTTTCCAGGACGGGTCCGTTTACCGACATTTCAGCAGGAATACCCCCTCGCACATTGGTCGTTACTTGGTCGTCATAAACGACCTGCACCGAACCGACCATCGTCGCCCCCACTTTGACGACCGCATATTCCCCCCGCGAACTGGACAGATAGGTAATCAATCGTTCATTTCTGGCAAGCAGCCCGGGAACAGTGCGAACACCAAAGGGATTCACCGGAAACAAGCTGCCGGGAATATAGGAATAAGCGACGACCTGCCCCGACAAGGCCGCATGAATTCGATGATAGTCACGAGGTGACAGATAGAGAGTCACGAAAGTTCCACCCTCGTAATCGTTTGCCTTCCGTTGGCTGCCGAGCAATTGCAGCAGGGAAAAGGAAACCCCTTTGGCCTGCAAGAGGGTTCCGTTTTCCACTTTTCCAAATTGTGAAACGACTCCGTCGACCGGAGACACGATGACAGTATCGCCGTCTTCGATCGGGCGCAGGCCGCTTTTTAATCGGCGTATAAAAAAATCGGTCAAGTTCTGATAGGCTTCTATCGGTTTCTCCGCCTGCGACACATCGATTTGAAAGGTCTTTGCGTAGTAAGGAATCAGCCATCTTGACAGCTTGCTTCCTGCAAACCGTCCGGCGGTACGTGACAGTGCGTTTTTGGGCAGCAGATACAGCAAAGCCAGTCGAATTCGATCGTTCAACAGGATCTCCTCCTTGCAACACGATTGCATTCTTTCAATATATCGATCTGTCGGCATCCTTGCAAGTCGAATCTTGAGTGAAAAATGAAGGGATTTTCAGACGGCAGCCAGAATTTAAGTTAAGGAAAGTAGGTGTCTTAGTGAATCGTACATACGGGCTATTGGTGGTAGTCGCTTTGTTTTGGGCGGGTGCTTTTCATACGGGGAGAGATGCGGTCCAGATGGCATCCCCTTTTTTGACCGCGACGGTTCGATTTGGTTTGGCCGGAATCCTGTTGTTGCTCATTCTGGCAATTCGGGAAAAACTGGATTGGCATACGCTGCGGAAGCACTGGCTAGGCCTTGCCTTATTGGGAATGACCGGGATCTTTGCATATAACGCGTTCTTTTTTGTCGGGCTGCAAAGTACATCGGCTGTCAACGGCGCACTGGTGATCGCGATGAATCCTGTCGTTACTCTTTTGTTTTCCACCGTGATCCTGCGTGAAACCATCGGCTGGAAACAGATTGCGGGTTTTCTCTTGTCGGCCGGCGGTGTCTTGCTGGTGATTTCCAACGGATCCTGGGACGTTATTCGGCACATCGAATTTCAGACGGGGGACATATTGCTCTTGGGTGCTGTTGTAAGCTGGGCGTCTTACTCGATTCTGGGAAAACGCGTTATGCAGCATGTTTCGCCGCTGACGGCAACTGCCTGGTCCACGGTACTCGGGACGATTGCCTTGGCTGTTGTAACGATGGCACAAAATGGATTTGGCCAAATGATGACGGTTTCTGCCCGAGTCTGGGCAGACTGGATGTATATGGCTGTATTTGCTACAGTTTTGGGGTTCTTATGGTGGAACCAGGGGGTTCAGCAAGCAGGGGCTGCACGAGCGTCGATTTTTATTAATTTGGTGCCGATTTTTACATTGTTGATCGCGGTCGTCATCGGACAGCCGGTCAGCTGGGTGCATGGGGCGGGAGCGATGATGGTCATCGGCGGTGTCTTGTTGGCGACCCAAGTCTCGCTTGTCAAAACAAGGGCTCGAACCATTCCCTGATTCTAAACATATAGTACAAGAAAATCGTAGTAATTTGCGAAGCCCGAATGATACAATCAAGTGTGTTTCAGATATGGGGTCAAATGGTTTTTGACCCTAGATGTAGGATGGTGCAACATGAAGTCATTTTTGGAAGAGATGGTCGAGATTAAGGGCGGAAACAACCTGATTCTTTGTCATGATCAAGCGGACAGTGACGCGATTGGAGCTGCCTATGCGTTGTCCCGATACATTGGCGGTACGATTGGCGTGCCGCAAGAAGTGGCGAACCATACCAATCGTTTGCTTGAAGAACTCGAAATGACCGTTGTATACAATCCGGCGACCTGTGATTACGAAAACATTATCGTGGTGGATACGGCGCATATGGCTCAATTGTGCGAGGTCAAACCGATTCGGTTTCTGGTCATCGATCACCACTCGAACAACCAATTGGTGCAACGGGCGGAAGCCGCTCTCTATGATGAGGTATCCTCGACGAGTCAACTGGTCTACCGAATCTTGAAGCAGGCAGATGCACCCATTGACCGGAAAATGGCATTGGCGCTGTGTGCCGGCATTCTGACCGATACGATTCATTTTCACAAAGGGGATGCGGAAGCGTTTCAGACATTTGGTGAATTGTTGCGAGTCAGCGGCTTGGAGTATGAAGACATTCAGGGATTGTACGAGATCAATCAGCGCAAAGATCGAGGGGCCATCATTGATGCGGCGTTGTCCGCAAGAAAAGCAACATTTGCAGGCTATCACATCCTGATGGCAGACCTAGAAACCAACATCCCGACGTATGCGGCCCGTGCGTTGCTGGATTTGGGAGCGGACGCCAGTATTGTCGGATATCACAACGGGGATGAAGTGGAAATACGCATGTATCTTCGCAACGATCTGCAGATGGCGCTGAACATACAAGCGATTGATATATTTCGCAGTGTGTCTTCCTTGAAAAAAGGGAAAACCTGGGGCTATTCGTTGTTTGCCGGATACCGCAGCAATCAAGGTCGGTTGGATGTGATATTTGACGAATTGCTGACGGAATTTCACCGCCATCTGATCGATGAATAGAGGATTCACTGATTCATGGGCAGATTCGACGATCGCATAGCACCGGTACGGCCTATTGCACATACGATAACCTAGCGACGATTGGGGGAATGCGTATGTGGAAAGTTGGAGACCGGGTCGCCCGCAAATCTTACGGAAAAGATGTATGTTTTGTCGTAATTGATGCAGACTCTTCCACAAGGACCGCCACCATTAAGGGCATGGAAGTGCGACTTTTGGCAGATGCACCGTTTGATGATCTGGAGCGGGTTTCCGACGAGGACTGGCAGGCCTACGTGCTGCAACATTCTCGGCAAGAAGCGGAAAGTTTGCGGATCATCCGGACGAGGCGTTTGGTGGATAAAGAAAAACAAATGCTGCGTTCCGGTGTAAAACTCCGCGGCAGCAAGGAATTTTTCGAACGTCCCGGAAGGGTGCTCCACTTGGACGGAGATGGTACTTATCTCAACAAATGCATGTTGTTTTACAAAGAACTGGGGTTGCCGGCCTATGGACACCATGTGAGCGAAGAGCGGATGGCTGAGGTTCTGCCGCATTTTTTTGATTCCTATCAGCCGGACATTCTGATCCTGACAGGGCACGACGGTCTGATTCGAAAAGGCCAGGATTTTTCAGAAGTGTATAACTACCGAAATACCCAAAACTTTATTCGGGCGGTTCAGGTCGCGCGACGGTATGAGCGAAGTTTGGATGAACTGGTTATTTTTGCGGGTGCCTGTCAATCCCATTATGAAGCGTTGTTGGAAGCAGGTGCAAATTTTGCCTCTTCACCGAAACGAATCCTGATCCATGCCCTTGATCCTGTTTTAGTGGCGGAAAAAATAGCCTATACTCCGATCAATCAAACGATTAATATTTATGATCTGGTACAATCGACAATTACCGGTACGGACGGGTTGGGAGGGCTTGAATCCAGGGGCAAATATCGATTGGGGCTGCCGCGGGCGGAAGTCTGAAAAGGGCTGGACGAGAGGAAATCAAAAAACAAAACAGAGGGAAAATTTAAAATATTAGGACTTCATTCACAAAAATCCCGGAAAATTTATGGATTGGCGACAAAAGCCCCATTGACAGGATTTGATCGACGTTGTTATAATAATTTGCTTAATTTGACACGCTCCATGTCAAGTGATATACTTGTCAATGGAAAGAGGTGGTGTCGATGGCAGCAAAGAACCCTCTCAATGAGATTAAGAAAAACCTCGATGGATTCATCGGGGAAAAGATTTTGCTCAGGGCTAACGGTGGTCGCCGCAAGACGATCGAGCGCATGGGAGTGCTGGAAGAGACATACCCGTCTGTATTTGTGGTGAAACTTGATCAAACTGGGGACTCTTTTAAGCGTGTATCCTATAGTTATGCAGATATACTTACGGAAACAGTTGAACTTACGGTTTTTCGAGATAATGAACATATTCGGGTAACTTATGTAGAGGGCTGAGATCCGAAACTGCAAGCCTTGAAGGAAATGCTTCCGAAGCGGAGGCATTTTTATTTTTGTCCGGTAAATACTATATTTGTACGCCATTACAACAAGGAGGCGATCACATGGCTCGCCGTCGACGCGGCATGATGTCGGAGGAGTTTAAGGTGGAATTGGCCAAAGACCTTGGTTTTTATGACACCGTCCAACGTGAAGGTTGGGAAAACATCCGGGCAAAAGACGCGGGGAACATGGTGAAACGGGCGATTGAAATTGCAGAGGAAGCCATGGCAAAACAATCTCAGTAATGGACTCCGAAGCGGCGTACCCAACCAGGGCATTGCCCTGGTTTTGTTTCGATGCCGTGAATATTCGGAATGAGGATGGGTCAAGCTGAAAATTGAACTTCACACGAGGAGGCAAATTGAGTTGAGTCAAACCCCGGGGCAGTTGGTCATTATCGGTGGAGCCGAGGATAAACAGGGGGATTGTACCATCCTCCGTGAATTTGTCCGATTGGCCGGTGGTTCAGAGGCGCGAATTGTTGTGATGACAGTAGCGACAGAACTCCCGTTGGAGGTGGGGGCCGAATATGTCGAAGTGTTTGATCGGCTTGGAGTCGAAGATGTGCGAACGTTCGACGTTTCCAGCCGTGAAAACGCCAATGCGTCAAGTGCCGTAAAAGCCATTGAAAAAGCGACCGGCGTTTTTTTTACCGGCGGCGACCAAGTGCGCATTACCAATTTGCTCGGCGGCACCAAGGTGGATACCGTCCTGCATATGCGGCATCAGGCTGGAATGGTCTTGGCCGGTACCAGCGCAGGAGCATCGATGATGTCCAATACCATGATTATCGAAGGGGTTGCAGAAACCAACCCTCGTATTGGAATCGTGGAGATGGCTCCGGGAATGGAATTTATCCAGGGAGTGGTCATCGATCAACACTTCGCACAACGAGGCAGGATTGGACGCCTGTTGTCTGCCGTTGCAAAGTATCCTCATCATCTTGGTCTGGGAATTGACGAAAACACGGCTGTACTGGTGCAAGATCATCAGTTTGAAGTCATCGGCAACGGGGCCGTAACCGTCATTGACGCGGGTGCATTAACTTTTTCCAACCTTGACAAGCTAACGAGAAACGATGATTTGGCATTATGCGGAGTCACGTTACATATCCTCCCTGCCGGATACCGATTTGATTTGCGGCAGCGTACACCGATCCTTGATGAACATGCTGCGAAAGCAGACAGAACGAGGAGCTGACAGAATGAGAATTGGTGAGATTCGGACACTATCGGGTCCGAATATCTACAATCATAAACCGGTCCTGTTAATGAAACTGTATTTGGCTGGATTAACGGAAAAAGAAAGCTGCGAAGTGCCTGGTTTTATCGATCGGTTGCTGCAGTTGCTGCCGGGGGTGCATGATCATCATTGCGCAAAAGGCCGACCGGGCGGATTTATCGAACGGCTTTACGGAGGTACATATTTTGGTCATATTGTGGAGCATGTCGCGCTGGAATTGACTGAATTGGCTGGAATTCCTGCCCATTTCGGAAAAACCTTATATGCAGACGCACCCGGAAACTATGACGTAGTGGTCGAGTATCGAGCGGAGGAAGCAACCAAATATCTGCTGCGTACCGCTGTGGAACTGGTGGATTCCTTGGTCAAGAGAAAGCCGTTTCCGCTTGCAGAACGAATTGCACAAGCGCAGCGAATTGCTTCGCAAACGGAACTCGGACCCAGCACGCAAGCGATTGTAAACGCGGCGTCCAGGCGCGGGATCCCTTGGATCCGTCTGAATCAAGGAAGTCTCATTCAATTGGGTTACGGGATCCACCGCAAGTACGTACAAGCCACCATTTCGGATCAAACTCGTGCAGTTGCGGTGGATATTGCCTCCGACAAAGGATTGACCAAAAGCATTTTGGAACGCGCTTCGATTCCTATCCCGCTGGGTCGGATCGTTCATTCCCCAGAAGCGGCGGTTGCATTTTTGAATGAGGTGAACAAACCGATCGTCGTCAAACCTTTGGACGGATGCCAAGGAAAAGGGGTATCCATGAAACTGGTTAAGTCGTCCGAAGTGATTCACGCGTATCATATCGCACGGGAGTTTTCCTCAACCGTTCTGGTGGAAGAGTATCTGCAGGGAAAAAACTACCGGGTTCTCGTTATAGACGGGCGCGTAGTGGCTGCCAGCGAGCGAATTCCGGCACATGTGGTGGGCGATGGCCAGCATACCCTTGCGGAGTTAATCGAGATTACAAATCAAGATCCGCTGCGCGGGGATGATCACGAAAAGCCATTGACACGAATTGCC
>JAGVBM010000039.1 GCA_020059765.1 Bacillota bacterium | reverse complement strand
TCAATATAAAATCTATTTTGTGCTTTACACAGCATGCGAGATGGACAGCATCCAAAGCAGCTTTTCGAGGAATCGACAATACGGCAAGATATTGTTCTGCCAATATCATAATTTCGCGAGAAATTGGTAATACAGGTAAGCCGGAAATGTACGCCATTCTTCGTTCGGCAGCATCAGGATCACCTTTTGCCGCTTCCTGGATGACTGCTTCCGAGATGAACAAATCATACCGAGCTTTATGATTCTGCCACCAATCATATGTGAGCTGTTGATGACCGGCCACAACGATGTCGCTGCTTGTTCGTGCCGACAAATAGCTTGGAATTGTCGTTTCAATATACACCGTTTCTCTTGTGGAACGAGCCATCTCATCACCCCAATCATTATTCATATTATACCATAACCAATCTGTTCTTAGAGCAGGCATAACCATAATTCACATAGCGATGTGGGCCGGAAGCATGTCATCACTTGTATCGAAAGGGGAAGAAATGCCAAGTGGATTAAGGTGGAGGATTTAATAGAATATATCGATCTCACAAAACAGAAGGAGCAAAGCTAAACGAACATTTGTGCTATATTGATTGCAAGGAATTTTGCAGACTGGGGGTGCAATTGATGGAACAGGATAAAAAGAAGCAAATGCCGCTTACGATCAAGGAATCGGGGTGGACTGTAGAGGAGTATTTGCAGCTTCCGGAAGACGGCAATCAGTATGAAATTGTCGGCGGGAAACTCGAACTACGGCCGTCACCCACAACGACCCACCAACGAATCAGCCAAAGGTTGGAGCGCATTCTGATTGATTCGTGCGAACAAGAATACATCATTCTTGATGCACCCGTAGACGTGATTCTTTCAGACAATGAGACAAGACAGCCCGATATCCTGATGGTGCACCGAAGTCGGGAGTCGATTGTCGAGGAACATGGAGTGGTGGGGCCGCCGGATCTTGTGATCGAAATTCTGTCCCCGAATAGCGCGAAACGGGACCGAATGATGAAGAAGGAGTCTTACGCGCGGTTTGCAGTGCCGGAATATTGGATCGTCGATCCCGCCAATCTTTCGATTGAGCAGTATGTATGGTTTCGTTCGGGTGAACCCTATCAACTTCCCAATGTTTTCGGTGCGGAAGATACGGTCCGATCGGAACGGATTCCCTGCGTGTCGTTTGTGGTCAAAGAGGGGCTGAAGATTGTTTGAAAAACAAGTTTGGGTGCCTGTCGCCGTCCGCTTCAGTTTCTAATTTACCGGCACATTGATCTCGATCACTTTTCTGTTCTTGTTCTATGGTCCGCTGCCAATTTTATCTTTCCTTCCCCGAAAACCTCTCGTACTGCTTGTGTAGCTTCCGCATCCCATTGTTTCTTTTGTTCCCTGCGAATGGCGGCTTCTTGTTCGTACCTCTGCGATTGAATCCGCTTTTTCATTTGTTCTGTTTCTGCCATGAATACGGGGATGGCAATCAACAAAACAGCAATGGCAATCCCTGAGATTCGCATCGATTTGTTCTTTCCGGAAACGAGAATCCACGCAATCGGCCACATCAATAAAAATAGCGGGATTAGCCCCAAATTTTCGCCGCCTCCTTGTCTGCGGGTCATTCTGTGCGCAAGTGCACACGGCAATGTGAAGAGCTCGGGATCTGATCACCTGCAGCAAGATAGTGTGCTGCTTATTGGACCATCGCCCATAAATGCGGCGCTGATTTTTTCGGACAACAATCCGTTCCTCTTCGATTTCTTGGAAAAAATGATGAATCGGGATGTCCAGGGATGTGCAGATTTTCCAAAACGTGCTGACGGTAGGATCTACAATCCCCCTTTCGATCTGGGACAGAAGGCTGGCACGATCCATGTTATGGGTGCTTTTAATATATATCATATACGGCTATAATGATATATATTAAGGGGTGGTTTTAATGATGTCGTTTCGAAATGAACGATTAGAAAACATGCTTTTTCCAAACAAGATAACGCGATTAATTGGTCGAATCCATGAATATAAAGGGAAACAGGATCTTTTTAAAAAACAAACACCGGAAGTCCTAGAGGCTCTTAAAAGAGTTGCCATGATTCAAAGCGCGGAATCCTCCAACCGGATCGAGGGGATCGTCGTTTCGGAGAAACGAATTGAGTCCTTAGTTCAGGATAAGGCAGAACCAAAAAATCGATCAGAGGCGGAAGTGGCTGGGTACCGTGATGTTTTAGAGACAATTCATACATCTTTTGAATATATGTCAGTTAAACCTTCATTAATTCTACAGTTTCATCGAGATCTAATGAAATTAGCGACCGGGAGTGGCGGAAAATGGAAAGTATCAGACAATGAGATCCGCGAAACTCTCCCAACTGGAGAGGTGCGAATTCGGTTTGTCCCGGTACCGGCTTGGCAAACGCCTGAAGCAGTCGAAGAACTGACCAATCAATTTAAAGAAAAAAGAGAATCGGGATATGTGGACGATCTTGTGTTGATAGCTGCCTTCGTTCTTGACTTCCTGAGTATTCATCCTTTCGGGGATGGGAATGGGCGAATGGCGAGACTGTTGACGCTTCTGTTACTGTATCAATCCGGTTATGAGGTTGGCCGATATATTAGCTTGGAAAAAGTGATTGAAGAAACTAAGGAACAGTATTATGAAACACTTTATATGTCTTCCCAAAATTGGCATGAAGGAGAACACCACTTGCTTTCTTGGATTGAATATTTTCTGACAGTGGTTTTAAAAGCATATCAACGGTTTGAGGAACGTGTTGGGACAGTTACAGATAGTCAAAAGGGTTGGAAAAAAGAACGAATTGAAACAGTGATCAAAAGTCTTAAGGGTGAATTTACGATAGCTGATATTGAAGAACTTTGTCCGGGGATTAGTCGTCCAACGATTTCCAGAACGCTCAATGAAATGAGCCGGAAGCATGTCATCACTTGTACCGAAAGGGGAAGAAACGCCAAATGGGTTAAGGTGGAGGATTTAATGGAGTATATCGATCTCACAAAACAAAAGGACCAAAGCTAAAACGAACGTTTGTGACATACTGATTGTAAGTAATTTTTGAAGACTTGGGGTGAAACTGATGGAATCCGATAAAAAGGGGCAAATACCGCTTACGATCAAGGAATCGGGGTGGACTGTAGAGGAGTATTTGCAGCTTCCGGAAGACGGCAATCAGTATGAAATTGTCGGCGGAAAACTGGAACTAAGGCCGTCACCCACAACGACTCAAACGGTGAAATCAGAAAAGGCACGACAAGTGATGACAAAGACGGAGGAGGTGTTTGAATGGCTGCAATCCCTTCGGAAGTAATACGAGTAGTGGAAGAGTATGTAAGGCGCATCAGCCAACTGATTCCGGTTGAGAAAGCCGTGTTGTTTGGTTCGTACGCCAAGGGCACATACGATGAGGGGAGTGACGTTGACCTCGCCATCTTTTCCGACCATTTTGAGCGGATGGATAGGGTTGAAGGGATCACCTTTTTGCTTACGCACGCGATGGACTATGATATTGATTTGGAGCCTGTAGCCTTCACCGCCAAAGAGTACTCTCACCCGGAAGGAATCGTAGACGAAATAATCAAGACCGGAGTCGAAATCGCTGTATGAAAGCAGCCGCCGTTTGCGGTTGTCCTGTTGCCTTGGCTTTCTCATAGCTGCAAAAAACAAAACCGAGTCGCCAAGCCTTCGGCAGAATGGGGCGAACCAAACTGTGTCATTCTCCCTGTACAACCAGAGTATAAGATGGAAATTCAATCCCTAACCCTGATCCTGATTGCCGGATCAGGGTTTGTTTGTTTTTTCATACAATCTTCAGGTTCATAGTCCATACTGGAAACGAACATATCGTCACCGACAGAGTACACCTGGTTTTATCGAAATATATTTTGAGGTCTGAAATCTTGCAGCCGTTTTCGGCTCGATATGATGCCAATTGGTTGGCTTTTGGCACCATTGCCGTATATTTGCTGCTGATTCTTGCCGTAACGGGGATTCTGCAGCGTTATTTCCCGTTGCGTGTATGGCGAGCCGTTCATGTGCTGTCATACGCAGCGTATGTTCTGGCGTTGATGCATTCCATTGCAGTAGGTACGACGGATACGGGAAATGTATGGGTGACCGTCCTTTATGCCTCAATGGGTCTGTTAGTCAGCCTGATTTTTATTTATCGTGTCATCATGGCCGGGAAGCCCAAAAAGTCAAAGAC
>JAGVBM010000279.1 GCA_020059765.1 Bacillota bacterium | reverse complement strand
CAACGCTTCACCTTGTCGATTCTGAATGACCGGCCCTTTCTCGTATTCAGCCTGGTGACCGTCTTGATTTGGGCCTTATACGCCCAATTCACTTTCTCGATTCCCCTGCGTGCCGCCGACATTTTGCCGAATCCCAAAACTGTCGGCCTTCTCTGGTCGATTACCAGCAGCATGGTCATCTTTTTGCAAGCGCCGTTGACTCGATACGCGTCAAGGATTTGGCATCCGTTGACGATGTTGGCGGGCGGTTCGATTCTGATGGGGATCGGCTTGGGGAGCGTCATGTGGTCCACGCGTTTCTCACACCTGCTGCTGAGTGTGGTGGTCTTCACATTTGGTGAAATGTTGATTATGCCGACTGTCGATACAGTCGTCTCGGAAATTTCCAAACCGCAGCTGATCGGGAGTTATTTTGGCATTGCGTCCTTCGTATGGGGAATGGGAGAATCCTTGGGGAATGCAGGAGGAGGGGAGTTGATCAGCCTTGGCAAACATCTTGGCGTCCCCTCTCTCCCCTGGCTGATTTTTGCCGTAACCGGAGGCGTGTTGGGCATAATTCTCTACGGATTGCGCATGTGGGCGCCGTTGGCGGCTCCCCTTGCCGGATCTGTTGAGGAACGGTCCGAGAATCGATTGTCCCCCTCCCTTCCCTGGCGCAAAAAGACAAAGGGACGATAATGAGTCGGAACCGGCAAATGGAGAGCGGATCAGCGTTATTGAATGCGCTTGCGGACTTGACGCAGTCCGATGATACAGGCGATCAACCAGACGCCGCCAGCCGCGAAGCCTGCCAGTACGTCACTGGCAAAATGCACGCCGAGATAGACCCTGCTGACGCCGATTGCGAGAATCAACAGCGGGGTGAGCAAAACCGCCGGCCAGGCTGGCAGTCCCCGATGGTACAGATTGACCCAGACAATATACCCGATCATGCCGTAAAAGGCGGCCGAGACCATCGCGTGTCCGCTGGGAAAACTGTACCCGCCCGCTTCCACCAGATGTTCAATGTCCGGGCGGCTGCGTTGAAATATCGTTTTTAACACCATGTTCAAAACCCATCCGCCCAACAGGCTGACAACCAGCAGCAGCGTATCCCATGCATGCTTCAAGCGAACCCACAGGAAGCCTCCAATCGTCACGAGCAAAGCGAATTCGACGTAAGCAGATCCGAGTTCGGTGATGAAGATCATCACCCGGGTCAATCCGTCACTGGCAAAATTGCGGATAACCGCCCCTGCCGCCGCATCGAAAGTCTCCAGTTCCTGATACAGGACATCTTCCGCCAATTTGGCAAAGATCAACAGCAAAAGCGCGCCCGCCAGAATCCCCCACGTCAGATGCCCGCCCAATCGGCGAACGGGCGAACGAAACAAGAGAGATCCGATTCTTTGCCGTTTCACATCGATCCACACTCCCCGCTCACCTTATTCACAGACCCGCTTCTATACGCTGTTGCCTGCGTGACTGGCGATGCTGTCCGCCTGGTAACGCCGGATCAGTTCCTTGCTGGACATGGCGATTATCTTGGGCGTCAACAGTTTGGAACGAATCCGCATCCGTTTTCTTCCTTCGGGATGGACAACCGCCAACAACATCCGCAAATACAGTCGGGTCGCTGCCGAAAACAGTCCCTTCGGCAGGTCGAGCACCGTAAAACCGAACTGTTCCGTTCCCCGGTAGATAATTGTAATTCCATAGACCCCTTTTACTTTTTGAAAATGAGGGTGGGTGACAAGCATCTTCCCGATCATCGGCAGCAGTTGCTCGACGGCGCGGATCATCTGCAGCGCCAGTTGCATGGCGGATCGCGCATGGATCCCCAAGGAAAACAGCATCTCATTGTTCAGATGAAGTTCGACCACTTGGTCTCCTTTGCGAATCTCTTCGCCGTCCTTCAGGCGGAGAGGTCGGCCTTGATAGGTGCGTATCCGTACGCTTAGAAACCGGTTGGACGGATCGACAGCCTGCACCTGAAAGAGGCGTTGAAACAGCTTTTCCCATTTCATCCATGCCTTGACCAGCAAACGTTTCCGCCAACTGACCTTGGGCATGGACACTGCTTCTGCTGTCTTCCCGGACAAGCGGTCTCTGGGTGCAAGGAATTCATCCAATCGGATGCAGGTGAAGCGTTGTGAGTGGACTAGTTGGAATACCTCTTCCAACGCTTGCAGCATTTGATAGGGAGCATCGCGATCGGCTCCGAAGGTTTCCCCGCTGTCATGCAGCAGGATCACCGCACCGCCGGTCATGCCTGCAAGCAACTGCCGTTTGATCTTTTCTTTCCCCGTACGCCGTTTCCAATCCTGAACCATGATGGTCCACAGCACAATATGAAAGCGAGTATGCAAGAACATGTCAAACAATGTTACCATTCCCCAGGGAGGCCGATAAAAAGCTGGTCTCACACCGGTAATTTCCTGCACTATGTCAGAGGAACGATTCACCTGTCGCCGCACCTGCCATGGAAACAACAACCAGTTGGCGTGATGGTGATAATTATGAATACCGATCAAGTGTCCTTCCAGATGAATGCGGCGAATCAGTTCCGGGTGCCGTTCCGCTTGCGAACCGATTATAAAAAATGTGGCTTTGACGTCATATTCTTTTAACAGATCCAACAGTTTCGGCGTGTAGCAGGGATGGGGACCGTCATCAAAGGTAAAAGCGACCTCGTTGCCCGCTTGCCGCATTTTGATTCGGCGACGCCATAAGATACGAACGATGATCCTTGGGATGATGGCATAAATCATAAACGCGATCGGCAGCCCCCACAAGAACGCTCCTGTCATGTCTCTCGCTCTCCCCGGTTATCGTAATCTGGCACCCCATAGAACCATTCATCCTTTAACTGATCTCGTGCACCCCTTTTTGACCGTATCGCTTTGATCTTCTCATCGCCTGCATGATGATCTCCAATGCGTCAAATGCGGCCCATTTGGTCTGCAAGTGCCGCGCTTGTCGCCGCATCTCCCGCAGCAAATGCGGATTGCGCAAAACTTCCGTCAGAACGTCCCGCAGTTCTTGGCCATTGCGGGCTTGCAGCGCCACACCCGCCTGCAGCAGAAAGCGGGCGTTGTCCTGTTCCTGTCCGGGCAGGGGTTTGTAAAAGAGCATCGGCACTTCCAAAGCGATCGCTTCCGAAGTGGTCAGTCCCCCCGGTTTCGTAATGATCAGATCGGATACGATCATTAATTCGTGAATGTAGGTGATATATCCGGTCAACAGGATGCGGTGCTTGGAACGTTCCGCATATTCCGAAAGTTTGTGCAGCAGCTTTTGGTTATGGCCGCAGACGACGATCAGTTGCAGCCGAACCGGCATCTGTTCCAGACTCTGCACGCCGTCGCCAAACATTCCCTGCCCGCCGCCGATCACCAACACGGTCGGCAGATCGGGATCCAATCCGTGTTCGGTTTTCAGCAGTTCCTTCGAATACGTTCTGCTGAATTCCGGCCGAACCGGAATGCCGGTGACCGCAATCTGCCGATCATCAATCCCTGCGCGCCGCAACCCTTGCCTGACATAATCCGAACCGACGATGTAATGATCCGTATGCGCATGAATCCAATAGCTGTGATCCGTGTGATCGGTAATCACCGTTACGGTCGGGACGTCAATCAAACCGTAGGCTTTCAACCTCGACAAGGCGGCAGCCGCAAAGGGAAAGGTGCTGACCACGACGGAGGGCTGGACTTCCTGCAGCAGTTTCAACATTCGTTTCATGCCGATCCAGGTAAAGGTTTTGAGGAAGCCGGAAGAATGAGTGTCCCGGGTTTTTTGAAACAGATACCCGTATACGGACGGAAACTTCTGAATCCCCCGCATGTACAAATACCGGCTGATCGGATGAGTATAAGGATGATTCCAGGCCATAAAATCAATTACAACCGTATTCACATCTGGCCTGCTGATCCGCATGGCCTGTTGGATGGCGTTAGCCGCCTGCAGATGACCATCGCCGTAGTTGCCGGAAAGAATGAGAATGGTTTCTCCGTTTCGGTGTTTCATGTGCTCACCTCTTCTTCCCATGATCGCACTCCCGCTGCTGATGTCCGAATCTCATGACGCCGCACAATCGAATGGAATCGTTAAAAACCCTATACTTCATCGTGTCAAAAAATTCCTGCCTCTAACAAAAAAAAGCAGCTAGTTTACTTTACCACCAGCTGCCAATGAATATGTTCCTTTTCTCAAAGAAGATTGAAGTTTCACAAGCGGAACGAATCGGTTCGTGCATAGACCAATTGTCCGCCGCGATAGGTCCGTACCACATTCAACCCTTCGTCCATCCAGACAAAATCGGCATCGCAGCCCACCGCAATCCTGCCCTTCCGATGGCCGACCCCCGCCACCACAGCCGGTATGTCAGAAGCCATCGTCACCGCATCAGAGACTCGAATTTGGCAGAGATCCACCATGTTGCGGATCGCCCGATCGAGTGTCAACGTGCTGCCCGCCAACGTCCCATCATGCAGTCTCGCTTCACCGTCGGCGACTTGCACGGACAGCCCGCCCAAGTCATATTCTCCATCCGTCAGCCCCACCGCCCGCATTCCGTCACTGACAAGCACCAAACGGTCCGTTGTTTTGACGCGGTGGAGAATACTCATCACCACCGGATGGACATGTATGCCGTCAGCGATTAGTTCGGCCGTCAATTCTTCGTGGTGGAGGGCGGCTCCGACGACACCCGGTTCACGATGATGCAAGCCCCGCATGGCGTTGAAACAGTGTGTGACATGGCGCGACCCGCGGAGAACCACCTGTTTGACCTGTTCATACGAAGCGTCCGAATGCCCCACGGACACTGTTACACCTTGTTGGGTCAGGAATTCAACGACTTGTTCCGCATTCTCCGATTCCGGTGCCAAGGTTACAATCTTCAGCAGGTCACCGCCTGCCTGCAGCAACCTGCGGGCGTCATCCAGCGAAGGGGCAGTCACATGCTGCTCATTCTGTGCCCCCTTGTATCTCCGGTTGATCCAAGGACCCTCCAAATGAACACCGATCAATTCCGCACCTGCCGTTTCAATTCCCGTTCCTTCCGCATGCCTGCGGCAAGTTTCCAGAACGGAAACCAGCTCCTCCACCCCGGCCGTCAATGTAGTGGCTAAAAAAGCCGTTACGCCATAGGACGCCAGTGACCTGGAGATCTGCCGCAGCGCCTCTTCCGTTCCGTCCATAACGTCATAGCCAAGGGATCCGTGTACATGGATGTCCACCAGGCCGGGTATAATCATCCCTTGTTCAACGATCAGATCGGGGGTTTCATGCTTGGACAGATGGGGTCCAGCGTTGGCAGCGGGACCCGCATACGTGAATTTGCCGTTGTCGCAGATCAGGATTTGATCCTTCTGAATTTCCCTGTCAATCATCGCCGTACCTTGAATCACCAGTCTGCTCATCGCGCCATCTCCACGTTATGTTTCACTTCATCCGGCAGTCTGCAGGCGGCGGCTTCATCCAGGATGAACACGCAGTCGGGATGAAGCTGCAGGACAGATGCCGGCAGATGTTCCGTCACTTTGCCGAGCAAAGCTTGTTCCACGGCGCGGCTCTTCTTGTCCCCTGACGCCAATACGACCACTTGGCGGGCGTTCATAATATTCTTTAATCCCATGGTCACGGCGTGTGTGGGGACCTCCTTCAACGTGTTGAAGAAACGGGAATTGACCCTGCGCGTGCTGTCCGAGAGACGCACGACGTGCGTCAGTCGGCCAAAATCCTCGCCCGGCTCATTAAAACCAATGTGGCCGTTTTCTCCGATCCCCAGAATTTGAATGTCGATCCCGCCCGCCTGTTCGATCAACCGGTCATATTCCCGGCAATGATCCTCTGTATGTTCCATGTCTCCGTTTGGGACATGCGTTTGCGAAGGATCAATATCGATCTGGCGAAACAATTGCTCTTCCATAAACATTCGGTAGCTGCTGGGATGAGCCGCTGAAAGCCCCAAGTATTCATCCAGATTAAAGCTCGTTATATTCTTGAAAGACAAGGTTCCCGCCGCAACGGATTGAATCCAGTGCCGATACATGCCAAGAGGCGTGCTGCCCGTAGCCAGTCCCAATACAAGCTGCGGGTTGCTCCGGATCGCATGTTCGACCCATTCAGCCGCCCGCTTGCTCATCGCCGCATAGTCCTTTTCAATGTAGATTTTCACCGCAGGCCCTCCTTCTGCTCCACTCCTGCTCCTGCTGCTCTCTATACACCTCTATTTGCACTCTTATTCACGAAGTACTTATCTTCCAAGTCTGGCGGCAATCGTTTCCACAACCTCATGCGACGGCAGCGCCCGTTCCCCGCTTGTTTCCGGTTCCCTGCCGTTTCGCACGCAATCCAAAAAGTGCTCGATCATATCCGTAAATCCCCGGCGATACAGGATCGGATCCCAGTCATCAAATGAACGGTTCCGTTCCTCATCTTGCTCATACGCAACCATACGGGACAAATTGTACACCGCCATTTTCGCTTGATCTCCCATGATTTCCAACGATTCTTCGGTAACTCCCGTCTGCCGGTTCATAATCCCGACGGCAGTCGTGCCGCCCCCGAACAGATCAACCGCAACATACTGCAAGAGCCCGTTTTCCGCCTTGGCGCGAAACTCGATTTCATCCACCCGTTCCATGTAGTACAGCATCGTATCCGCCACGTGGATATAATCGTCGAACAATGTTTTCCGCACCTCGGAAACCTTGTTCACCCGGTTTTTCTGCATCAGAATCGTTTCCGGCTGCGATATTTGATTTTTCATTTCCCGGTACATCGGCGCAAATCGCCGATTAAACCCGACCATTACCGGAACGCCTTTTTGTTTTGCGTAAGAGACAACCGCTTCCGACTCGGACAACGTATACGCAATCGGTTTATCCACAAATACAGGAATACCGTTTGCAATCAGGAGCCGCATGATTGCCGCGTGGGATTCGGTGGACGTATGCACAAAAACCGCATCGACGCCTGCCCCAATCAATTCATCCACTTGCGAAAACTGCTGTTGAATCCGATATTGTCGGCCCACATGCCGAATCACCTCCTGATTCCGGCTGGCAATCAGCAGGTCGACATCAGACCGCACACCCAAAACTGGCAAATACGCTTTTTGCGCGATGCTGCCAATCCCAACCATTCCCACTTTCAATCTGTCAGACATATTAACCGTTCTCCTTCATCTTTTGATGGACAGGGCCATCTTTCGATACGTGTGGCGTCTGCCCTTGACGGCCACCGCATAGGCCAGAATATTTTCCGGAACCGCGACGCCGAAGAAGCCTGCATCCCCGATATGATGCAGATCGGCTCCCGCCATTTTGGCATACAGGGCAATCTGCTTGACGGTCGCCTCATCGGCCCCCTCTTGACTGGTGCCGATTGTGGTCATCGCCAATTTCCCGCATCCTTTGATCCGGGCAATCAAGGATTGGGCTTTCTCGACTGTCATTCCGGGAACCGTTCCCGGTGCCGGCAGCAAGATCACATCAGCCCCCGCATCCGCGAAGGATTGAACCATCTCGTGATTGGAAACCGCATCTGCCGTTTCCGACTGAATACCGGCCGCATGCATTTTCCCGGCAATAATCGCCAATCTTCCCTGTGTGGCTTCTTTTATGTCGCGAATCGCCTGCACGATCCGCCGATTGTCCACACCGGTAGCGGGATTGCCCGTAATGACGACAAAATTTGCCCCTTGCTCCCATGCTTTTTGCGCATTGTCCCCGGTGGCCCTTCTCCCGGCCGAAACAACGGGAAGGTCGGACGGTTCCAAATTTAATCCAACCGGCACACCCGTCCAGTTTCGCACATCCCGAATCGTATATCCGTATCCCATAGCCACGTGCGGAGGCACATCAAGATCAGGCTCCCGGGATGGCACTCCGGCTATATTGGGGCGATTGACATCATAATAATTGAGGAGTATAGCATCTGCTCCAAAGGCACGCGTCAACTCAGGATTCGTCACCTTGTCGATCAGCGGCGGAGCCGTTACGACGACTTCGGCAATCAAAGCGCGCCCTTCGGAAGCCGCAATACTCTCCAGAAACTGATCGGCAGTCAGTGTATCCGCATCACTTGCCGTCATTTCAATCAAACGCATCGTTTCTTCACTCCTGTATCGCTATTCATTCCTGTACCGTTGATCCAACCGTTCAATGTGCATCGTCAAGAAACCGATCTCATCTTGCGGAATGGGTTGATTCAAAAATTCTCCCAACACAGTCGACAACATAACAGCCTTCTCGTAAGATTCTTCATACTCATCACGAATCCTGTCAAGCAACGGATTTTTGATCGTTTTTCCGCTGCGGGTCCGTTCAATCAGTCCCTTCAAATGGGTGATAAAGCGGATGGTGGAAAATGAGTTGTCAAAGTGCAGGCCGATTGATTGCGCGTGCTCAATGATTTGCGAGACGGCTCGAGCCATCCCCAAGGAATTCGAACTCTTATCGAAACTGCGCGCCGCATGGAAATGAATGGCCAAAAAGGCCACTTCATCTTCTGAAAGCGACACTTTCAGCCGTTCATTTAAAAAATCCACCGCATCTTCCGCCACTTCGTATTCCTGTGCATACAAATGCTTGATTTCATAGGTAAAGGGGTTGTTTAATTCGATTCCCCGCTTGTGCCGCTCAATCGCAAAATTGATATGATCGACCAAAGCCGCATGAATCGTATCTGAAAATGGGCCTTTTAGCCGTTCCTGCGCAGAGGCGATCACTTCTTCCGTCACACCGATAATCTTAAAATCAACCGCCTGCAGCAATTGTTCGTAATGTTCCAGCGCTTCCGATGTTTGCAGGAGAAATTCTTGCGTAATATCCGATTCCTGCACCGACATCCCGGGCTTTTTCTGAAAACCGATCCCTTTTCCAAACACAATCGAATTTTTTCCTGAAGACAGCTTCGTCAATACCACATTATGCGAAAGCACATGGATGATTTTTCGTTCGATCATGGAACCCCTCCGCTTTCAGGGTCAAACGATGTTAATCCTGCAAGTTTTCAAGAAACTTTGCCAGATGGTCAAGCGTCTCCCGGTCCTCTTCTTCCACCTCAATCGTAACCTGATCCCCCCGTTGAATCCCCAAAGTCAAGATGCTGGTAATACTCTTCGGATCAATACGTTTGCCGTCTTTCACCAGCCAAACGCGGGAACTGGTTTTTCTCGCTTCATGCACGAACAAAGTTGCGGGGCGGGCGTGAAGCCCTGTTTGATTGCGAATGGTAACCACTTTTGTCAACATTTCAGTATCTCCTTCTCTTGCCAGTGAAACCGCTCGTTATTTAAACACAACCCTGTATAATTCCGACTCTTTGGCAGGTTCCACTTTTCCGTTTATTTCTGCAAGATTGGTCACAATCACCGGACTGAGGAGGGGTTTCTGCTCTCCGATTGTTTCACGATCAAACGTAATCAACAATTGTCCTTTCGTTACCTGTTGGCCCGCTTTTACATGCAGTTCAAACCCTTCACCCTGCAATTGAACCGTATCCAATCCAATGTGGATCAGCACTTCCAGGCCTTCTTTGGTTCGAATCACAATCGCATGTTTCGTCGGAAACACCGTCGCAACGGCTCCGTCTACCGGGGAGCGGCACTGATTGTTGTCGGGAACGACAGCTACCCCGTCCCCCATCATGCGCTGCGAGAAAACCGGGTCGGGCAGACTGTCAAGGGACACTGTTTTTCCTTCGAAGGGATTGTATACGGCCACTCTTTTTTTAAAAAACATTCTGTACCTCCAAATTCAAGCAAGAATTGGGAGAGGGGGATCTTGGGCCCCCTCCCTGTCAGATCGCTATCATTTTCTTCATCTCTTCTTTGATCAATTCCGATTCTGTACCGAACACGATTTGGACATTGCCTTTTCCAAGACGAATGATGCCGGCGGCTCCCAGTTTTTTGAGGGCGGACTCATTGACAACGCTTTCATCCTTCAATACAAGCCGCAAACGGGTAATGCAAGCATCCAGGTTCACAATATTCGCTTGACCGCCGATCAGCGGCAAAATCTGTTCGGCTCTTTCACGCATACCGGTCGCACCCGAACTCTCCGGTTGCGAATCTGTGTCGGAAACATCTTCCCGTCCCGGCGTCTTCAAATTCAACCAGCGGATAACCGCTAGAAAACCGAAATAATAGAGCGCGAAATAAATCAGTCCGATCGGAATCATCAACCACGGTTGGGTCGACAAGTTCCAGTTCAACAGATAGTCGATTAACCCTGCCGAAAAACCAAACCCTAGCTTGATGCCCAGACCGTAAGTTATCGCCAAAGACACACCGGTTAAAATCGCATGGATTCCGTATAGAACCGGTGCCACAAACATAAAGGAAAATTCGATCGGCTCCGTAATCCCTGTCAAGAAACTGGCGAGTGCCGAACTGACCATTACGGAAGCCACCATTTGCTTGTTTTCCGGTTTTGCCGCTTTGATCATAGCCAGCGCTGCCGCTGGCAGCCCGAACATCATGATGGGAAAGAAGCCTGTCATAAACATGCCTGCTGTTTTGTCGCCCGCAAAGAAACGGGACAGGTCACCATGCACCACTTTGCCGGCCGCGTCCGTAAAATCGCCGATCTGGAACCAGGCTATACTATTGAGTATATGATGCAGCCCTGTGGGGATCAATAAACGGTTCAGGAATCCGAAAATAAACATCCCCAGTCCGCCGGCCGAAACAATCCACATGCCCAGTGCCTGGATCCCGTTCTGCACCGGCAGCCACAAGAATCCTAATACAACACCCAAAATCACCATCGTCAGCGAAGTAATAATCGGAACAAATCGCCTTCCGCCAAAGAATCCAAGAGCTTTCGGCAATTGGATGTCTTTAAACCGTCTGAAAAGTACGGAAGCAACGATACCTGTCATGATCCCTCCGAGAACCCCCATATCCAAATGGACGGTCGGTTTCCCGTCGGCTCCAATCACATCAAACGTTTTTAATACGTTGCTGAGGACCAAATAACCAATCACCGCCGCCAGGCCGGCAACACCTTCTCCTTCAGCCAGGCCGATTGCCACCCCGACCGCAAACAACAGCGGCAAATTGTCAAAAATGGCTCCTCCCCCGGCCAAAAACACCTTTGCCACTTGCACCATGAACGGATTCTGAAATTCCATGGCGCCAATCCGCAACAAAATCGCTGCGGCAGGCATAATCGCGATGGGAATCATCAGCGACCGCCCAATCTTCTGCAAAAACGCCAATACATTCATCTGTCTTCCCCCTTTTATATTAAATTAAAAGGGCATTAGCTCAAGAAGTATCCCTTCTTGAGCTAATGCCCTTTCGGTAACACGCTCATTAAGATCTTTTTACAACAAGTCGAACATTTTGTCCAGAACAAATTTTCAGACAAGTTTTATTCTGCCGCTTCGTAAAGCAAGTCGGCAATATGCACCGCTTTCATTTGATCCTCCAATCCCGCCCGCTGAATTCCTTTGCGCATTTGCAGCAGGCAACCCGGATTGGAAGTGACGACAATATTTGCTTGCGTACCCTGTACGTGCTGCATCTTGCCGTCGAGGATTTGCATCGACATGTCAAAATTGGTGATGTTGTAGATCCCCGCCGATCCGCAGCAGCGATCCGCTTCCGGCAACTCCACATATTGGACGCCGGGAATGGCCTGCAGCAATTCCCTCGGCTGCAGTCGGATCTTCTGGCCGTGGGCCAGGTGGCAGGAATCCTGATAGGTCACACGGTACGGCAGGGATTTCAGTTTGGGCAGCGGCAGGGTTGCCAACAACTCGTTAACGTCCCGCTGCGCCTCGACAAACCGCTTGGCCCGTTCTTCCCATTCCGGATCCCCGGCAAACCAGTGATCGTATTCTTTCAAGGCGGCGCCGCAGCCGCCCGCATTGTTGACCATCACATCGACAGCCGACTGTTCGAATGCTTCGATGTTCTGCTTGGCCAGTTCCATCGCTCCCGCTTTGTCGCCCGCATGGGCATGCAAAGCCCCGCAGCAGTTCTGTTTCTCCAAGTACACCACGTCACAGCCAAAAGCAGCCAGCAGTTTGCCGGTCGCCTCGTTGGTTTCGAAGAACATGACGTCCATCACACAGCCGGTAAACAAACCGACCGTCATCCGCTTCTCGCCCTTTGCCGCCAGGAAATTCTTGCGTTCTTTCCTTGCCGCAGGCGACGCGATATCGGGAATCGCAGCTTCCATTTCTGCCACGCTCTTGGGCAGCAGTTTCATGACGCCGCTCTTGCGGGTCAGAGAGCGGAGGCCTGATTGTTGATAAAAATAGAGCAGTCGGCCGAAAGTTTTCATCCGATCCGGTCGCGGAAACAATTGTTTCATCGTTATGTTTCGCGCCAGCCGTACCGTCATCGGACGTTTTCGATGGGTCTCGACGACTTCCCTCGCCCCTTCGATCAGCGTACCGTAGCGGACGCCTGCCGGACAGGCGGTTTCACAAGCGCGACAGCCTAAACAGAGATACATGTCGTTGTCAAATTTCTCCGAGATTTCAAGCTGACCGTTGGCCACCGCTTTCATCATCGCGATCCTTCCGCGGGGCGACGCGGTTTCCTTGCCCACTTCCCGGTAGGTCGGACAGGCGGACAAACAAAAACCGCAGCGCATGCAATTGAGAATCTCGTCATAATGCATCGTTTCCATCAATTCCAGAATCCCGTTTTTCGCGCTGGCGGAGGAAGAGGTTCCCGGCAACTGCAAGTTCAGATTAACCTGCTGTGTGCTCATGATGATCACTTCCATTTCCGTGTTCATGGGTTTCGTGTGCATGATGGTGGGCGTGTCCCCCGCCGTTGACCACCACGCGTCGGCGGGTCTCTTTTGCGAACATTTTGCCCGGATTCATAATGTTTTGCGGGTCGATCGCCCGTTTTAACGATTTCATGACTTCAATTCCCGTTTCCCCGACCCGCAGCGACAGATAATCCATTTTTGCGGCGCCGACGCCGTGTTCCCCCGTAATCGTTCCGCCCAACTTGATCGCGGCATGGAAGATTTCTTCAAACGCCTTTTCCACCCGGTGCAATTCTTCTTGATCCCGTTCGTCCGTCATGCACGTCGGGTGCAGGTTGCCGTCGCCCGCATGGCCGAAGGTACAGATTTGCACCTCGTATTTGTCGGCAATCCGGTTGACTTGCTCCACCATTTCAGCCAAATGTTTACGGGGCACCGTCGCGTCTTCCAGAATCGTCGTCGGACGCACCCGCGCCAAAGCGGACAGGGCAAATCGCCGTGCCGCCATCAGTTTCGCCCCTTCTTCCAACGACTCGGCCACTTTCACTTCCACGGCGCCCTCCTTGCGGCAGATCTCAGCGATTCGTTGAATATCCCGTTCCACCATGCTTTCCGGCCCGTCCTGCTCAATCATCAAAATCGCTCCCATATCCACCGGGAGCCCGATCTTCGCAAAATCTTCCACCACGCGAATCGTCGGGTTGTCAAGGAATTCAAGGGTAGCCGGGATGATTCGTTCCGCAATGATGCGGGAAACGGCACGAGCCGATCCGGTCAGATCACGAAACATCGCCAGCATTGTCCGTTTCGTTTCCGGCAGCGGAATCAATTTGGCCACCGCTTCCGTAATGATGCCGAGCGTACCTTCCGAACCGACCATCAGTTTCGTCAGATCATAGCCGGCCACATCTTTCGCGTTCTTGCCGCCGGTCCGCAGGATTTCCCCATTGGGCAAAACGATTTGCATGCCGATGATGTAATCTTTCGTCACGCCGTATTTCAGACCGCGCAATCCTCCCGCACATTCCGCCACATTGCCGCCGAGCGTCGAAACGTTCATGCTGCCCGGATCGGGCGGATAGAACAGTCCCAATTTTTCCACTTCTCTGTGCAGATGAGAAGTGATCACACCCGGTTGAAAGGTGGCCGTCAAGTTGTCCTGATCAATCTCCAGAATCCGGTTCATACGGGTGGTGACAACGACCAATCCGCCTTCCACCGGCACTGTACCTGCCGACAAGTTCGTGCCGGACCCGCGGGACACAATCTTGATATTTTCCCGTGCGCAGATTTTCACAATCGCCGCCGCTTCTTCCGCCGTTCCCGGCACGACCACCCCGTCCGGCAAACTTTGGTACAACGGCGTGGCATCATAGGAATAAGCGAGACTATCTTCCGGCGTGTCCATCACCCAATTGTCTCCGACAATGGCCCGCAATTCTTTCGCGATCTGTGGCTTCAGCATGCGAATCCTCCCCCTGAAATCGGTTTCATATGGCTCCAGTATACCACAGAGATAGGATGATCCGACCACCAAATTCCGAAATTGTTGTTACCCAAAGACTAT
>JAGVBM010000228.1 GCA_020059765.1 Bacillota bacterium | reverse complement strand
CTCGCATACCTCAGAAAAAAATAGACCTCCCTTGAGCCGCTAAGCTTGGAGGTCTACTTCTCGCTTTGAACGTAAGCCGCCCCCTTGAAGGGAGCTATTGTACAGGCCGCAGGTGTTACCAGCACCTGCGGTCATCTTATTGTATGCAATCAATATATTTTATACTTATATCTTGACAAGATATTGTGAAAAAGTCAAGGAAGAAGAAAACTGGGCCAAATCGATGGCCCCTTCTCCCCTATATAATCAGCCCCAGGCGGTCATTGACATGTTGCAAGCCAAAAAGAGCCCGTCCCCACGATAATAAGTTTACTACTCAAGCAGTGAGGTTGAAATAACGTGTTATTAGCGATTCATCTTACAGCTTTTCCGAAACGAGCTTCGCCTGCGTGAACAGCAGCAGGTAATCGCGGCCGCCCGCTTTCGAATCGGTTCCCGACATGTTGAATCCGCCGAAAGGATGTACGCCGACCAACGCACCGGTGCACTTGCGGTTGAAGTACAGATTACCGCAGTGCATACGGGTGCGCGCATATTCGATATGTTCACGGTTGTTGCTGTAGAGAGCGCCGGTCAAGCCGTATTCGGTGTTGTTGAACACTTCAATCGCTTCTGCAAAATCTTCCGCTTTGTAGACCGCCAATACCGGCCCAAAAATTTCTTCCTGCATGATCACAGCGTCCGGTTTCACATCGGTGAAGACCGTCGGCTGAATGTAGTATCCGTTGCCTTCTGCCGCCCCGCCGCCTGCAACCAGCGTGCCTTCTTGTTTGCCGATTTCGATGTAGTTCATGATCTTGTCGAATGCCGCTTGATCGACGACCGGCCCGACCGCATAGTTTTCTTCCGGCAATCCGATTTGCAGCGCTTTCGTTTTCTCAATCACCTTTTGCAAAATGACGTCATACACATCTTTGTGGATGATCGCGCGGGAACCTGCCGAACATTTCTGCCCTTGGAAACCGAATGCAGAGACGACAATGCCTGTGGCCGCTTCTTCCAAATCCGCCGTGCTATCGACAACGACCGCGTCCTTGCCGCCCATTTCGGCAACCAGACGCTTCACCCAAATTTGTTTTTGCGCCGCTTTTGCCGCGCGCTCGTTGATGTGCAGCCCGGTGTCACGGGATCCCGTGAAGGAAATGAAGCGTGTATTCGCATGTTCCACCAGGAAGTCGCCGATTTGCGAACCCGGACCGGGGAGGAAGTTGATGACGCCGGTCGGCAGGCCGATTTGTTCCATCAGTTCGATGAACTTGGCTGCGATAATCGGCGAAGTAGAAGCCGGCTTCAGCAGTACGGTATTGCCCGATACGACCGCAGCCGTGGTCATGCCGACCATAATCGCCAGCGGGAAGTTCCAAGGCGGAATGATGACCCCCACACCCAACGGAATATAGGTCAGACGGTTGTCTTCACCGGCCAGCGGAACCAACGGCTGGGGTTCCGAAAGACGCAGCATTTCACGGCCGTAGAATTCCATGAAGTCGATTGCTTCTGCCACGTCAGCATCCGCTTCCCCCCAGTTTTTACCGACTTCATAAACCATCCATGCCGCGAATTCAAACTTGCGGCGGCGCATTTCGGCTGCCGCTTTGAACAGATAGCCGGCGCGAGCCTGCGGATCTGTATACTGCCAGGTCTTGAATGTTTCCAAAGCGGTTTGAATCGCTTTTTCCGCCAGTTCTTGGTCGGCTTGCGACTGAATCCCCACCACTTCGTCGATGTTCCCCGGATTGATCGACTTGACTTTCTTCTCGGTAAATATTTTCTCGCCGCCGATAACGAGCGGATACTCCTTGCCCAATTCGGCTTTCACTTTGGCCAGTGCGTCCTGCATCGCTTGCTTGTTGGCCGGATCGTTAAAATTGGTAAACGGCTCATTGCGAAATTCCATCATCATCGATTATCTCCCCCTGATCAAATTTATTGTGAGTCAAAAATCACTTCTTAAACATCGACTTCAGCACGAATCCGACATTGGCCGGACGTTCCGCCAGACGGCGCATGAAATATCCGTACCAGTCGTTTCCGTAAGGAACGTATACGCGCATAGTATAGCCTTCCCGCGCCAGTTCTTGCTGCACCTGTGTCCGAATGCCGTAGAGCATCTGGAATTCGAATTGGGAATACGGGATATTGTGCTCTTTCACGAACTCCTTGACTTGCCCGATGATCTTTTCATCATGTGTGGCAACGGCTGCGTAATTTCCGTTTAACAGATGCTGTTCAATGACTCTGACAAAATTGCGGTCCACATCTTCCTTGTTCGGATAAGCGACGTCCGGCGATTCTTTGTAGGCACCTTTGACAAGCCGAAGATTCGGATGAAAGTCTTTTAATTCTTCAATATGCTGCGAACTGTCGTACAAGTACGCCTGAATCACCAAGCCGACCGTCTCGCCGTATTCTTGCCGCAGTTCTTTAAAGATGTTGAGGGTGATCGCATTGTGAGTGTAATCTTCCATGTCAATGCGCACAAAATTGCCGTACTGTTTGGCGCGATCAAGAATTCTGCGCATGTTTCTCATGCATAGATCTTTGGAGATATCCAATCCGAGCTGCGTCATTTTCAACGACAGATGCGACTGCACGCCTGACGCATGAATGGCGTCCAGCGTGCGAATGCAGTAGTCGGCCGATTCGATCGCTTCTTCTTCACTGAACACGAATTCGCCAAGGTGATCGAGGGTAGCCGCGATTCCCTGCTTGTTCAATTCGCGAACGGCTGCGACTGCACTCTCGATCGTTTCCCCCGCAACAAACCGGCTGGCTCCAAACCGCAATCCGTACTTTTTGGCAGCTTTGTTTGCAGATTGGTTCTTTGACAGGTACAGCAGAACATTGCGCATGAGCTGTTCCATCACTTGCGCTCCTTTCGTCCTCCTATTGCAATTATTGTTCGCAATACTAAAGTCTAGCAAGATTCATGCCAATATAATATTGCCAATATGGCTTGGTTACTGAACACAACCGTATCATCCATTGAACATAGTTGTCCATCATTGAACATAATTGATCATTTTTATAAAATATGTACAATACACTATATAAGCTGGCTGCACCAAACATTCGGATCGAACGGGGGCCTACCATTGAATCCGCCAAAAGTTGAGTTCATCCTGCAAACACTGCTCAATACAATCAACGATGCCATCACAATCGTTGATTCCAACGGTATCGTTACACATTGGAATCGCGCCGCAGAAGATTTATATAATATTCCGGCTTCCGAGATCGTCGGTAAAAGAATCTCCGATTTCCGCTGGAATTCTTTAATGATCGCGCAAATCCTTGCAGGAGGACGCCCGATTCGGCAAGCTTATCATGAACCCCGTCCAGGGACACATGTTCTGGTCAACACATCCCCTATTATGTCGGGTCAAGAAGTGGTTGGGGCAATTTCTTCCGAGCAAGATGTTACAAAACTGGTTCGGCTTGGGAACGAATTATTCGTGACGACATCCCAATTACGGACTCTCGAAGAAGAGATTACCCGCTATGCTCCGCAGGATGATCCGTTTCACCGAATCAAAGGGAACGCCCCGGCCATTACCCAAGCGATTCGAATTTCCCGTCGCGTCGCTGCAACAGACGCTACTGTATTAATCTCAGGCGAATCCGGGGTCGGCAAAGAATTGTTTGCGCATGCAATCCACCGCGCCAGCACGCGTTCCCAAAACACCTTTATCGCCATCAATTGCGGTGCAATTCCCGCCGCTCTCTTCGAAAGCGAATTATTCGGTTACCAAGGGGGAGCTTTCACCAGCGCCGATCGCAGAGGCAAACCGGGAAAATTGGAATTGGCGCACAAGGGCACCCTTTTTCTCGATGAGGTGGGTGAATTGCCCCTTGAGATGCAGGTGAAGTTATTACGGGTACTGCAGGAACGGCAATTTTTTCGAGTTGGCGGCACGGAACCCGTACATGTGGATGTGCGCATCATCGCCGCCACCAACAGAAACCTTGAAGATCGTATTGCCGAAGGCGCTTTTCGGGAAGATCTCTATTATCGGTTGAATGTTGTCTCGGTTGAAATTCCGCCCCTGCGTGAACGCATTGAAGATATCCCCGAACTTATCCAACTGTTTGCTAGGGAAATGTCTCTGCTGCATGGAAAACCCGCTCCTGAATTTGAACCGGAAGTCATTGTCGCATTCATGAACTATTCCTGGCCGGGAAATATTCGACAGCTGCGAAACGTCATCGAACGATTGGTGATCCTGACAGAGGGCGATTCGATCCGACGCGAACACCTGCCTTCATCCGTTCAGTCACCGCGTTTGAACGGAGTCTCAATCGCTGAAAAGCATTCCTCTCCCAGCGATGAACATAATGGGCTTGATTCCGAATTGCAGCAAATCCAAAACGCATTGCGGACCACTTACGGAAATAAAGCTGCGGCCGCGAAGCTGCTGAAAATATCAAGAGGCACTCTCTACAATAAAATGCGCAAGTACAGCCTGACTTAATTGCCGCCTATTGCGCCAGATAGGCCTTGACAATGCTGTCGTCTTGCTGCAATTTTTCCGCTCTGTCATGAATCGTGATTTGCCCTGTTTCAATGACGTAACCCATATGCGCGATCTTCAGGGCCGCTTTCGCGTTTTGTTCAATCAGCAAAACCGTTGTGCCTTCCGCGTTAATTTGCTTGATGATCTTCATGATTTCTTGCACGATAATCGGTGCCAGACCCATGGAAGGTTCATCCAATAATAAAAGCTTAGGATCGCTCATAATAGCTCTGGCGATGGCCAACATTTGCTGTTCGCCGCCTGAGAATGTGCCAGCCTTTTGCTTTTGTCGTTCCTTCAGTCGGGGAAACAATTCGAAAACATGCTCCATGGTTCGTTTCACAAACGCAGCGTCTTTGCGTTTTGTAAAAGCTCCCAATTCCAAATTCTCAAGAACAGTCATCGATCCAAATATTCGACGTCCTTCCGGAACATGCACAACTCCACGTTCCACAATTTCGTGCGGGGAAAGTTTCGTAATATCTTCACCCAAGAAACGGATGCTGCCGTTCTGAATTCGCACCAAGCCTGAAATGGTCTTGAGAGTTGTGCTTTTTCCCGCTCCATTACTGCCAAGAAGCGCTGCGATCTCACCTCGTTTGATCGATAGGGTAATTCCTTTTAACGCTTGGATTTTGCCATAGAACGCAT
>JAGVBM010000063.1 GCA_020059765.1 Bacillota bacterium | reverse complement strand
GATCAAACTCTCAAAATAGGTGGTGAATCCGCAGATTCACTTCGTTTGAATCTGGCTCTCTGCACGATTTAGTTTTCAAAGAACGAATCCATTTCATTCACTTCGTTTCGCTGCCGCTCTCGCGGCGACAAAAGCTATCTTATCACACCCGACCTATCATTTCAACAGGTTTTTTTCGGTTTTTCTCGGATATGATTTCCCGCTTTCCTGCGATCACTGCTCCTCGCGGCGACAAGGGTTATCTTATCAGATTAGGTGATCATCCTCAACCCAAATCTTTGAACAAACTCGCGCAATATCGGCCTGAATAAGAAATACGGTTTCTTTTCCTTGCAAATGGTTGCAGATACGCCTGATCCCAACCTCCTTCAGGGAATAACATCTGCTTCAGAAAAAGCCTCATCAAAAGAAAAAAAAGGTCCACCGAAAACGGCCGACCTCGTCAACACAAAGAGAAACTCACGGTACTTCAGAATAATGAAGAAAGTTAGCACTTACAGCTTAACGCTCTCGCATAAGCGGGAATAACAGAACGTCACGAATGGAAGGCTGATCAGTCAACAACATGACTAATCGGTCTATTCCAATGCCCAGTCCGCCCGTTGGAGGCATGCCGTACATCAGAGCGTTGATGAAGTCCTCATCCATTTCATGTGCTTCATCATTTCCGGCCTCTTTTTCTTCCAGTTGCTTTTCAAAACGTTGACGCTGATCAATCGGGTCGTTCAATTCTGTAAACGCGTTGGCATGTTCTCTGCCCACGATAAACAATTCAAAACGATCCGTAAAACGAGGATCGGCCGGATTTTGTTTGGCAAGCGGAGAAATTTCAACCGGGTGCCCGTAGACAAAAGTTGGTTGAATCAACGTTTCTTCCACAAATTGCTCAAAGAATTCGTTTAAAATATGACCGACTTGATGGTGCTTTTCAATTTTCACACTGTGTTTTTCGGCTAAAGAGCGCGCTTCTTCCAACGTCATTTGCTGCGAAAAATCGACGCCAACCGCTTCTTTCACAAGGTCAACCATGGAAGCCCTCCGCCATTTTGGTGTCAGGTCCACGTCCTTCCCTTGATAGGAAATTGTCATCGTGCCCAAAACTTCCTGTGCAATATGGGCAATCGAGCTTTCTGTCAAGTCCATGATATCCTGAAAATCGGCATATGCCCAATAAAGCTCCAACATGGTAAATTCCGGATTATGGCGGGTAGAGATGCCTTCATTACGGTACACGCGGCCGATTTCATAAACTTTTTCCAACCCACCCACAATCAAACGTTTCAAATGCAGTTCGATCGCAATTCGCATGTACAATTGCATGTCCAACGCATTATGATGTGTGGCAAACGGACGTGCCGCCGCCCCTCCGGCAATAGCATGCATCGTAGGTGTCTCAACTTCGAGAAAACCAAGATCGTCCAGATAACGACGCATGCTTTGAATAATTCGTGAGCGCATGACAAAAGTATCACGAACTTCCGGGTTCACAATCAAATCCACGTAACGCTGACGATACCGCATCTCAATATCGGTTAGACCATGATATTTTTCAGGTAAAGGATTCAGGGCTTTGGTTAGTACCGTCAGTTCCTGAACTTTAATCGTCGGCTCCCCCATCTTCGTTTTGAAAACCGTTCCTTTGACCCCTATAATATCTCCCATTTCCAGTTGTTGAAATGCCTCAAATACTTGTTCGCCAATTGCATCCTGCCGAATGTAAATCTGTATACGTCCGGACAGATCTTGAAGATTGGCAAAAGCAGCTTTTCCCTGCGGACGAAGCAGCATGATTCTTCCGGCAACTGCAACCTCAATCGTGCCTTGTTCCAATTGTTCTTTGCTTTTATCCTTCGCAAAGGAGAGGATTTCTTCTGCGGTATGAGTGCGTTCGAACTTTTTCCCAAAAGGATCCACACCGAGACTGTATAAATGTTGCAATTTTTGTCTGCGTACTCGATGAACTTCGTTGAGTTCATTTCTTTCTTGTTCGGACATCCTCACTACTCCTTATGTCGATCAAAAATCAGATTTTCTTGATATCCAGAATCTCGTATTGGATCATACCTGCAGGTACATTAACGTCCACAATGTCACCGATTGCCCTACCGAGCAAAGCATGTCCGACGGGCGATTCATTTGAGATTTTGTTCTCGATTGGGTCAGCTTCTGCAGAACCTACAATTGTATATTCTACAATGTCTCCAAACTCCATGTCTTTCAACTTGATGGTCGAACCGACACTGACAACATGCGTATCCACTTCAGATTCATTGATTACGCGCGCGTTGCGAAGCATCTTTTCCAAAGTGATGATCCGACCTTCAATAAACGCTTGCTCGTTCTTTGCATCTTCGTATTCAGAGTTTTCGGAGATATCTCCATAACTAATCGCGGTTTTGATTCGTTCTGCAACTTCTTTCCGTTTTACTGTGCGAAGATACTCCAGCTCTTCTTCGAGTTTTTGCAAGCCACTTGGGGTTAGTAAAGTTTCTTTTTCAGACACACCGCGCAACTCCTTACTCCATATTTTCTGCCAAAGGGTTCCACAGGAATAGGCAGAAAGCACTGCCAGCCATCTGACAGTGCTTTGATTGTTTTTGTTGCTTCATTATAATGGCAAAAAGTGACTATTGTCAACGATTTCACTTGTAACCTCCATTACAGCCATTCAATATACGGTTCAAAATGTAACTGATGTATCAAATTACGGTAATCTGATTCTGATAGTGCTCCATCCCCATCTCCGGCCAAAGCCACCAGCAAGGCTTCCATCACATTAGTGCCAAAGCTGCGTCCCTCGAGATGAGGCGTAGTGGTAATCAGCAGTCTAACGCCTCGTTCTTTCAGCAGCAGCTTGTCCATCACAGTGACCGTGTTGGTAATCACAATTTTCCCCCACAAATTTTCAGGGAGGTATCTGCGGATAAAATGAAAGTCACCCGCGATAACATCCGCCTGATGGTAATATTTCGCAAACTTGCTTTGGATCTGCTCTTGTTTTTCGCCGGTCGGGTACAAATACCGAATGGGGAGCTTGGTAATCAACGGTGCGATGAGTTTTGCCGCTCGTTCCAGGGACGCTAAGGAACGAAGAGGGACCGGAATACCGAGTCCAAAAATCAGGTCTCCAAACACCACCTCACAATCCGCTTCCAGCAACGCCTCTGCCATCCCGAATCGATCCACCCCGCTGACAAGCAGTACGCTTTTCCTCCGCAGTTCAATTTGCGGATGATCGGCCAGATATTCAATTACATATCGTTCCAGTGTATTCTTTAAGCCACTTCCATCCAGAATGGGGGTTTTGACCGCAGTTTGCGCGATAAGCTCCGCCTCCCGAAATGTAAACCGATGCTTGTTCACATAAATGTAACGATCAATGCCTCCCATTCCAAAAGCATCAATCGAACCGTCCAAGTCACGAATGAATTGGATCAGCTTCTTTCGATCCCCATCGGCACCCACTCGTTCAATTTCAACTTCTTCCCCCAAAAACACAGTTTGTACTTTATGATTGCGAGTGGAGGATCCTAAGCTTACACTGACGACTCGTTTCACGATGTTGCATCTCCCTGATTGCGGAAATTAATTTTTTCCCATTATGTACATTTTTAATAGAAATATACAAAAAGGCCCAGTCTGCTTCGACCAGACCCAATGCATGTCCGAAGATCCTCTAAGCAAACTGGGAATCTTGTCATTGAGCGATGGGAACCAATCTGTTTTTGTTCAGAAAATCAAGGTATTCCAACAAAACTTTCCGCATGCCTTCTCGCGTTTCTTGCACGTTAATCAGATTGCGCATTTCTGCCGAGTTTCGCAAACCTTTGATATACCAAGCCGCATGTTTTCTCATTTCCTTGATGCCGATAAATTCCCCTTTAAAATCGACCAACAAATCCATATGGCGCAAACAAACTTGAATTCGTTCCTCAGCAGTCGGTTCCGGCAATTCTTCACCCGTTTCCAGAAAATGAAGCACCTGCTTGAAAATCCATGGATTCCCGTGTGCACCTCGCCCAATCATCACCGCGTCGGCACCGGTGTTGACCAATAGTTGTTTTGCCAGTTGGGGTGTAGTCACATCCCCATTGCCGATCACAGGTATTGCAATCGCCTCTTTCACCTGACGAATGATCTCCCAATCCGCATGCCCGGTGTACAATTGCATGGCCGTACGCCCATGAACGGCTACCCCTTGCGCACCGGCCTGTTCTGCCGCGATCGCCACTTCCACCGCGTTGATGGTTGAGTCGTCCCAACCTTTGCGGAATTTGACAGTCACCGGCTTATCGACGGTTTTGACCACCGCTTCAATTACCCGTCCCGCAAAGTCCGGATCGCGGGCCAATGCGGCTCCAGATCCGCTTTTATGAACCTTGCTGGCCGGACATCCCATATTAATGTCGATGATGTCGGGTGTATGATCCTGCTGCATAACTGTTTCCGCTGCCCGGACCATCGAATCGATATCACCGCCAACCAATTGCAGCGATACGGGATGTTCCTCCGGCAAAATATCCAGTTTAAGCTTGGTTTTATCGTTGCCGAACACGATTGCTTTATCTGAAACCATTTCGGCACAGACAAGACCCGCACCCATCTCTTTAGCCAGCAATCGAAAAGGAGGGTTGCAGACGCCCGCCATCGGTGCCAGGACCACATTATTTTCCATCTCTACATTCCCAATCTTGAACGCCATCGTCCCACCTCCGAGGTCATGGATGACCGAGTGCCGGCGTTCGCGCATGGACGCGCGGACGTTAGCCGACTGTACACAAACTAAAGAACACAGGCGGCAGCCTGTG
>JAGVBM010000056.1 GCA_020059765.1 Bacillota bacterium | reverse complement strand
ATCCAGTTGGTGCTGCCAAGTCCCGTCGCATAAATAAATGCAGTTAGATTGTAATCTTTTGAACTGTTATAGGGGATGAAATAAGAATAGGCTATCCCCTCATAGGTCGATGGGTTCGAGATCGCCACTGCACGAGTTCCCGTGTAGACATGATCCGATTGATTCGCCGATGAGGCCCATCGTCCATCCGGCGGTTGGATCCAATTCAAGGGCCTATCGGTGCCTCGTTCAAAACTGACGTTATCCACCAGATTATAGGTGGTATCCACCGGCGTTTTTTGCAATTGAATCGCGTCAAAGTAAGAGTTTCCGTACCCCGTCGTATTCTTTGCTGCCAATTTCACATGTATCGTGACCGTGCCGCTAGGAAAATCCCCAGGATGGACAACGGTTGACCAACGTGTCCAATCGGAGGTTCCAGCCAGCTCCATACGTCCGACTTCATACTCGGTTCCTGTACCATCCACAGCTCGGATTGACAGAACGGTCAGCTGTGATCCTGAAGTTTGGGTCGCTTTCAAGTACCCCGCCAGGACATAATCCGATGTCGAATCAAATGAAATTGGATCCGACTGAATGATGGTGTAGTTGTTTGCATTGGCGGAGTCTGCCGCAATGGTAAACGAATGACTGCCTACCACCGCGTTTGTACTGAGTCCCCACATTCCTTGCTGGCCGGTGAGAAATGAGAAGTGAACCGGCGTCCCATCAGCATTTGTCCCCAATTCGAAACTGCTGTTATCCGCCAAATTATCCGCCAACCCGAGAAGATTGGTTTCCTTGATCACATTGCCGTACCCGTCATGTTCCAAGGCCGTGCTGGTATCATAAGGGTCGCGGGATGTCAGATTGTTGCTTCCCGTATCATAGGTTTGGTTATACGCCGCCCCATTCTTTCCCGTGTACTTCGTTACATTCGCCTTTCCATCCCAAGTAAATGAATTGGTTTGATTTTTCGGATCGGTGACTTGCATTAAGTTGCCATTGGCCAGATCATGAGAAAACGACCATGTATACCCTCTGGGATTTTGATGCGCCGATAAGGTGTTCGGGATGTTCGCGTCCCAGGTATAGATATCCGTTAGATTCAATCCTAACGGATCCTGTTGGTATTTTGTAATATTTTGGTTGTCATTGTAGGAGTAGAGGTGTTTATATCCTTCTCCGTCATAACGGGCAGACTGCATGCCGGCCGGATTGGCTGTGTATTGACTTCCCGAGACAAAATCACTCGCGTTGGCTGCTTCTTCCAACTGCACACCGTCAAACCAGCTATAGCCGGATCCTGTCGAATTAGTTGACGCCACCTTGACATACACCTTGGAAGTGCCAGCAGGGAATGCGGTCGAATTGACGGTGCTGGTTATCCGTTGCCAATTAAAAGATCCCGGTAAAGCAGTACGACCAATCTCTCCTAACTGGTTCCCATTCGCGTCATACGCCAGAAGGGACAATACGGTTGTGAGAGAACCTGAAGTTTGCGTTGCCTTCAGATACCCGCTGAGTGTATAGGTTTTTGAAGAATCTACAGGAATAGGATCTGATACAAACACCGTCCAATAGGAAGAATTCGCGGAGAAGTATCGATACGAATGGCTTGTCCGTAAGGAGAACCGGCAGTTGAATCCAAATGCACCCCAGGATACCCGCTGGCATACGACCAATGGTCTGGCAGAGTGTCCCCGTCCGCATCCACTTCAAAGTTGGAATTGGTAATCGCGTTAATAGGGTTAATAGCGGCAAGGCGATCATCCGCCGTATATGCGTATTAGTCCACCGTATTGTTGGGGGCGATTGTCGCAATCATGCTATGGTTGCTATCGTACCGATATTCCACAACGGAACCGTTTGGTGCGGTAATTTTAAACAAATTTCCGTTGGTGTCATATCCGTAATACCACACCCGATTTGCCGGATCGGTTGCCGTATACAACAGACCGTTCGTATAATAGTTTAGGTTTATGGCATGTCCGGCGGCATCTTGGATATTTGTTACCTGACCGTTTGCGTTTCGGGTATAGGTCAGGGCATTTCCCGCTGCGTCCTGAATCTTCGTCAGTTGCCCGTTCGTAAACGTGTATTGCGTATAGTCAGTCGTTATGACGGTCGCAGTAGCGCCGGAAACATACAGATTCCAAAAAAGGCCTGGCGGTGAGGCATAACTGCCATCCGGGTCCTGAACAAAGTAATGAGTGGTTCCGTTGCCATCGATCAGTCGCGCACGTCCCCCTAGGGCGATATCAATCCGCATATCCAGCGGTGAATTCCACCCGTATCCAAAAACTCCCGAACTTGTGGAACGACTGTTGTAGGTGCGGTGTAAAGAAACGGCAACCCCGCGACCCGGAAAGTCAATATCTTTCGCGGACACGACCAAGTTGCGGTTTGCCACGTTGACGGGTCCATCAAAGGTCCAGAAAGGTTGATTGCCAAGGCCATCGACCGTATAATTCACGGTCAAGGAAGGATGATCGGCCGGGTCGGTTGTATCATCGGTTGCCAGAAGTTCACGCACGACCAGATTTTCATCCTGATACTTCAATTCCACGCCGTAATTATCCTGGACTCCGTTGTACCAATCCCGTGCAAGCCCTGTCATGTCAATATTCCAAGTAAAGGGAGTTGTGGTGTTGGAAGCGGTGTACGTACCGTCCACTCCTCCAATTGTGGGTTGGTTATCCCACGTTACACTGTTGCCAGTCCAATCTTGCGTGATGCGATGTGCTTCGACAACGGGGGCTTGGTTCGTCACATAGACTGCTGTATTATATACATTAACAGTTGCATTTGAGATTACCGCTCCGCTCGGCAAACTTCCGAGCAAATTAAACCAGAATAAAGAACGAGTCGTACCTAAATTCACACTTTGCCCTACATACACATGCGCCCAATTTCCATAATTGTTGTATGGATTCAAACTTGAAACCAGTGTGTCATCCGTATTGGAGCCATTCTGTATCGTAATAGTCGGATCCAACAGGACCGGGAAAGCGCGGGCGGGATCTTTCAACCAGGCAGGGTCGGCGACCAGATCCAACTTAAGATTCCCGGATGCCTCTTGTTGAATCTGATACGAGATGGCTGTTGAACTTTGCAGATTCGCATCCACCATAAAAGGCTTTGCCAAAGTAAAGAGCGGGCTTTTGTCTCCCGTCTTAGAAAAAGCAATCGTCCCATCTGATTGCGTCTGATAAGTAAGGTTTTGCAAATTGAGTTCAAATGAAAAACTCGTCGGTGCGTCGGCACTTTTCAGGATCAGCGTTTCCTTTAATCCCGTTGGCTCAACCGCATAGGTCAGGTCTGTGTCAGTGGCCGCATTCACGAAATCAATATGATTCCCTTTGCTATTTCCTCTGGTATTTCCGAAACTGGGCTTAAAGGACAAAGCAGCTCCGTCTTGAGAAATTCCAAAGAACCCTCCATTCGCTGTCGGAGGAAGGGTTACTGAAAATCGATTCGCCTTGTTATGATAAAGTCCGTTTGCATCTAAGGTTAATGTGGAATCGATCGGCAACCACTTGCCGGTTGCAGGATCTTTATAATGAATCGGTTTGTTGTAGATTTTTTCAGTAAAAGAACCGTCCGGATTGAAGAAGCGCTTGGAATTTTCGGTGCGATATTTTTCCAACTCTTGAGGAGATGTAGATGGCGCCACAAAAGAAACATCTTTCTTTGGGTCTTGCACCGTTTGGGGAACGGTCACGGGAGAGTCCTGTTCATCCGCCTTGATGATCTTTGACAGTCCCGGGATTGGACTTACAATGAGTGCCAGGGATAGAAGCGGAATCATGACAGTTCGTAAACGAAATTTTTCAAACATGGTGAAACTCCTTTCTGAATCGAATGAACTAAGTTTCACCTGAATCCGTGAAATTCTAGTATGTTCTTAATTACAATCATGAGATATTCGTAGTAAAATGAAGATAGTGAAAGATAATTTCATTTT
>JAGVBM010000013.1 GCA_020059765.1 Bacillota bacterium | reverse complement strand
TGCATCTTTTGCCTGCGTGAAGCTGTTGTGGCACGATCGGATCGGCCGATGGTCCGCTTTGACGGCTGCCGTGTCCATTCTTGCCATCGCTCCCTTCGCAGCGGAGTTCCTGCTTGCTCCTGCACTGGTTGCTCTGGCTGCCCTTCTATATTTAATGTACAGCTCGCGGAAAAAAGAATTGCCCACTAACGAGCCATTCCGCTGAGTCTCGCCTGGCAAATCATGGAAACGCTATCCAATAACCGGCATGGGGATCTTTTTGTTCTTGTTTTTCACCAAGTTTTTGCTAAAACTGGAATCAAGGATGAATAGGCGGAGGGAATCGAATGAACACTTTGGCCGCAAAACTGTCGGCGCCTCGCAAACTGTTGATGATCGCAGGTCTGGGGTGGTTGTTTGACGCAATGGATGTGGGATTGGTCTCTTTTATCCTCACTGCGTTGAAGCAGGAATGGGATTTGACGACGCAGCAAATCAGTTGGCTGGGCAGCATCAACTCGATCGGAATGGCTGTCGGCGCTTTGTTGGCGGGAATTCTGGCGGATCGGGTCGGGCGCAAGCCGATTTTCATCTTGACGATGCTGTTGTTCAGTATCGCCAGCGGTCTGTCCGCTTTCGCCGCCACCTTTGCCCTGTTGGCCGTCCTGCGTTTCTTTATCGGAGTCGGGCTGGGCGGCGAACTGCCGGTGGCGTCCACCTTGGTATCGGAAAGCGTCCCGGCAAAAGATCGGGGACGAGTCGTGGTTCTGCTCGAAAGTTTCTGGGCCGGGGGCTGGATTCTGGCAGCGGCCGTCGCCTACTTCGTGATTCCCGTCTTCGGTTGGCAAGCCGCAATGATCATCGGCGCAATCCCCGCTTTGTATACGGTTTATCTGCGGCTGCATTTGCCTGATTCTCCCAGGCTGCCAACCTTCCATATCCGGAACCGTCGTACCATTCGGCAAAACATCGCGGATGTCTGGGCACGCCCCCAGCGCCGTTCCACTCTCATGCTGTGGGTGCTCTGGTTCTCAGTTGTTTTCTCTTACTACGGCATGTTCCTCTGGCTGCCGACTGTGATGGTGATGAAAGGATTTACCCTGATCAAAAGTTTCCAATATGTGCTGATCATGACCCTTGCCCAATTGCCGGGCTATTTCAGTGCGGCATGGCTGATCGAGAGAACAGGCCGCAAATTTGTGCTCGTTTTCTACCTGACGCTGACCGCCATCAGCGGATTCTTTTTCGGAACGGCTGAATCACTGACAGGTCTGTTGACAGCAGGGATTTTGCTTTCATTTTTCAACCTGGGCGCTTGGGGCGCCTTATATGCCTATACGCCGGAACAGTATCCGACTGCGATTCGCGCCACGGGCGCGGGGATGGCCGCTTCCTTTGGGCGGATCGGGGGTATTCTCGGGCCGCTTGTGATCGGCTATTTGAGCGCTGCCCGCCTGTCTTTTCCAGTGATTTTCGGAGTGTTTTTCGTCGTCACCATGATCGGCGCGCTGGCTGTTCTGGCGTTGGGACAAGAAACACGCGCCCAGGAATTGGCGGATTGACCCTTGGCGAAGCGGTTTATGTTTCTGCTCAGCATCGGATTGATCGGTTGGTTCGTTTATTCGCGGGCTGCGGATCTGGCCCTGCTGCCTGTTTATGTAAAGCAAATAACGCTGCAATCGATCGGACTGCTGGCTCTTCTCGAACTGCTCTTTCTGCTTGCGGCAGCCCAGTCCAATCGATCGGTCTACCGATCCCTCGGCGTTTCCAGTTCCCTTTATCAACAACTGAATCTCTTGTTGGCCGCCAGCACGGTGGAACGGCTGCTGCCAAGCGGCGGGGCGGCCGGCATGAGTTCTTTCGTATGGCTGGCTCGCAATCGCGGCATTTCCGTCGCCGATTCCGTGAAGATGTCTGCAACAACCTTTGTTCTGGGGTATGCGCAAATCATTCCGTTGTTATTCGTTCCGCTCCTGTATGCCGGACAATCCGCTTTGCCTCCCGCCAAATTTACCGTTTTGGCAGGGGTTTCAGCGGGCTTTGTCATCCTGATTCTTGGCTTGGCAAGCGGGATCGGCTCCAAACGATTGATGGAAAAACTTCAAAAAACGGCTTTTCCTCGCCGCTTCCCCCGTATGATGGCGGGGATCGGACAAGCCCACGAACACGTGCGCTGGAGTTGGCGACATCGCCTCAGGTTGCTCGTCCCTCTCTTGCTGCTGTGGCTGTTGTACCCGGTGCGGATTGCCATGCTGTGGGTTTGTTTTGCAGCATTCCAGACGCCTATGCCCCTCTCCCTGCTGTGGGCGGGGTACAGCATAACCATTCTGATTTCATTCTTGACGTTTTTGCCTACGACGCTGGGTGTCTTTGAACTTTCCATGGTGGGAACGTTCGCGCTGCTTGGGGCGCCGACAGAATTGGCAACGGCCGTCACCTTGCTTTACCGGGCATTTACCTATTGGCTGCCCATCCCTTTCGGTCTGTTGGCTTGGTGGAATTTGCGAAGGAAGGTGACAGAATGAAAACGGGCCTCGCTTTAGCAGGCGGCGGTGTTTCAGGCTCCGCTGCCATTGGAGTGATTCAGGCGTTGGAGGAAAATGGGATTGCCGTCACTCATCTGGCCGGCACCAGTTCCGGTTCCATAGTAGCCGCCCTTTACGCCTATGGATATACGGTCGACGAGCTGCGGCAGCTGATTCCGCGCTTTACCCGCAGTCAGTTGGACGTGGACTGGAAAGCGATTCTTTCAAAATTCCTCCTGCGCCGCTCCAAATTTGACGGCTGGATAAAGGGGGTTCGTCTGCGGGCCCTGTTGGATGAATTCACCCATTATCAATCGGTGGCCGATTTCCCAATCCCCTGCGGGGTTGTCGCCACCGATCTGCGTCTGGGCAAACCGGTCGTGTTCGCCAAAGACCCGATTCCCGGCTTTCACACTGAGTCGGATCTGCCCATCTCACTAGCGTTGTTAGCCAGCAGCGCCATTCCGGTTATTTTTCAGTCTGTACGCTGGAACGGACTGATCTTGGCAGATGGCGGTGTCTCAATGAATTGTCCGGTACAAGTGGTGCGGGCGATGGGAGCGGAAAAGGTGATTGCGGTTGACACGGTCACCGCCTTTGCCAATGATGACGTGGGGGAATTGCGTTCGGGCTTATCCGTTTTTACCCATGTGATCAATCTGAACTTGCGAAATCAGATGGCTCACGAACATCGTTATGCGGACGTTTCCCTGTTTCCCCACGTCGGGTATGTGGGAGCATTTGATTTTCACAAAGTGGAGCAGTGCATTGAAGCGGGCTACCGGTATGCCTTGGACAACATGGAGCGGATTCGCGCCGCCCTCACTTCCGCATCCGGCGAATCACCTTCAGATCTTCGTAGTAGGTTTTAAGATCATTATACAAGTGGTATAGGGCGGACCGGGTCATAAATTCCAGCCGGGTTTTCGGAAGATCCATCTGCTCAAACCGGCAATCCATGTTTTGGATCGCTTTGTCAACCAATCGTTCAGGCACCGGCCGTTTGCGAAACGTCCTGACCTGCACCTGCATGACGATCTCCATCAATCGTTGAATTTTCGGGATCGGTTCCAGCCAAATGTCGACTCGCCCCAAGAATTTGTAAAGACTTGCGATATGCGTCGCCAACAGTTCCATCTGCTCCAGCGTTTGCACCGCTTTTTGCGCTTCCCGCCCTTTTCGGTTATAAATCCACTGGTCTTCAAAAATCAAACCGGCATAATGACGTGCTTCTGCGATATATTTGCGCACCTCTGCCACCTGTTTTTCATACCCTTCCTGGGGAAACTTCTGATCCAAGTGGGACAAGTTGTGATGCATCAAATAAACCAGACTCCGCAACATTCCCTCTGCCCGGTCGATCAAATCCTCCAATTTTTCATCGTAACGAGGGACTGAGAGAAGATTGACCACAATGGAACTGGCGATCCCAATCAGGATGATCGCCACCTGTTTTGACGAGTGAACAATCAATTCTCCCCCAAAAGTGGAAAAGGAGTTAATAGCCGTCACGATCGACATGAAGATCGTATCTTTCCAGCCAAGCCGCAAATGAATGACAAACAAGGCGTAGACCAATAACCCGGCAATCAACGGATGAGAGCCAAACTTCCAGGCCACCAGGTTGCCGCTGAATGTACCGATCAATGCCGACAGTACCTGGTACTTGGCCAATCCGAAAGAACGGGCCAACGACTTTTGGGTTGCCAAGACGGCAACAAGCGCCGAATACGTATATCCCGGCGTATTGAGAAATGATGCAAAGTATAAAGCGAGTCCTGCGGCTATGGATGTCTTTACTACCCGCGCACCAAACCAACCTTGCCATAAAGGGTTCATGCTCATCACCAAATTACCCTTTCGACAGACTTGACTGCTATCCCTTTTGTTCGACAATTTCCCCGGAAATTTTTACAGGTTGTGACAGTCCCGCGATCAGCATCATCCAAACCTGTCTCTGTACCCCATTAACAATTGGGGAATCAATAAGTTTTCCATGGTTAATGACATCCTCAACAAAATTTGGCAAGATACTCCTACTATAATCCTTCTGGCCTGGTTTTCTATATTCCAGATAAAAAATCCTGGCCAGGTTACATATATTCTTACTTCCATTTAGTTCTTAAATTCTCAATATCTCTTTCTGCTCCTGAAATAAATGACAGTTCATAGGTCGTATGCCATATGCCCGGTGGGGTCGATGTATTTCAAATTTCTTTTCCTTTTTCAACAATCTATCTCTTGAAATCCAAGTCATACTGTCTTCGTTTCATGGCGTCCCCCCCCCCGACTGAATTTATTGTCTCGGAATAAGGGGTGCACTGTCCAAGTTTAGATTGGGGCTAAAAAGAAACGATACTTAATTGCAAAAAAGCAAGACGGCATCAGGTGCTTAACTATCATCTTTGTAAATATGCCGCAGCGACATGCAATGTGAGAATTTTTCATCATCAGCAATATCGCGGCGGATAAAAAGAAACCTTGAAAGGCGTGAAGCCGATCAAGGTATTAACATAATTAATTTTCTATTTACATACCTGAATTATCTCTTTTGGAACGGATTCAAAGATCAAAACCTCCGGTTTTTCAAAAGGTTTATTTTCAATATATTGCCCAAGACTAACCATGCTCTTCCAGTATTTATCGATCCAATGTTCAATGTCCTCACCAGTATCGAAGTCCAAGGCCTCCTCAAAAGTATACTTGTTATCATCATAAAACGCTTGATCATAAATTAAGGATGAGATTTCACCATCGAACAAAAGTATCTTATCCGTAAATACTGGAAAACAAACTGAGGTTGAAAAGCGATTGTTTAAATCAACTCCGATTGCCTTATCAAAATCAACCCACATTGGTAAATCAACAGGCTTTAATTTATTGGTAATGTCCTGCTTGACCTTGCCGCCATTTCCATAGCGTAAATTTGATTTTGTTAAATAGCTAATACCATTATTTAAGATTTCTTCTAGCGGCACATAATGGTCATTGTTTTCAGGTAATAATGCGTGATAAAGTTTTTGTTCCATACTTTCACCTACTTTCTGGGAACATAAGGGAAATGAGTACTTTTAGAAGGGTCGTCTAAATTATCAAAGACTCTATGGCTTCCAGTGGGCGTATCCTCCGCACTAATATTTCCGTCATATTCCTTCTCATACTTAGTTATTCTTTGTGGGTTAGGGTTGTTTGGATTTGGCCAGTTTGAATAAGCCTTGTCAGGATTATTCATAGTATCACGTCTTAATTCCCCTACGTCAACATTCTCTCCATATTGAGACCTATTTGGTGTTGAAGGTCGACTTGGGTCATACATATGTTTTTCAGCATGTGGATTGACAAAATCAGCAGGATCGGTTCCACCACCCGGTTTAGTAGGTACAGGATTACCCTTCACCTTACCGATTAACTTTCCTAAACCTGCAAGAGCCCTTTCAACAGGCAGGAGGGTTGATAACATGGTTAAATACTGTTCTCCAGACTCTTCAGGAATCTCT
>JAGVBM010000411.1 GCA_020059765.1 Bacillota bacterium | reverse complement strand
GTTCCCTCGCAGGTCGCCGGAACAGGGTGTAATGACCTGGCCGTCTATGACGTCAATATACCATCTCAACTCGTTGTGTTGCGAAGTATTGCTTACATCTCCCAAGGATATGCCGAAATCGAAAGGCGTTGTCTTGTGAAGCGCGTTTATCGTTTGGATGGCGGCATCGAGAACCTGGGTCGTACACATCATAACAGGTGAATATATTGAAGAATTTGTAAAACAAAAGGGATTAACCTGCTGCGTATAGATGAGCTGGTTCGGGGATTCCTTGTCGGTGATATGGACATCGGTGAAGGAAAAGAAACTTGAGAGTTGGTGTAGTCTTTGCGGTGAAGCATTGCTGTATCCGTTCGGCATGATATCGGTCCGCTGCACGTTATCGAGCCCAGAACCAAATGTATGGTTACCGTAGCCGTACGTACTGTACTGGGATATCTGCAAAAGCTGGGACGCAGTGAGCCCCGGCGAGATGGCGGGAAATACCAGCACCCGGTCTTTCGTCGTAAGGACAGTGGAATCAATCGGATACGTTGGAGCCTGACCGTTGACAGAGGCCCCGGCAGAGCCTGAAATCGATCTGCCCAGATAGAGTGCTGCGGCCATTCCAACGGAATATTTCATGAACTTCCGCCGGGTGATGGGCTTGACCATATTCAAGTCGTCGCCGGGCAAAATACCGCCAGGCCTTTTTGAATCCCTGTTTTCCATGACTTCCTCTTTCGACCGATCATTGGATGCGGTCACTCTTCCCCTACCCTATGGATTTTGCTTGGCAGGAACCGTTTCGTCCATAGCCAAGAAGGTCAAGACGATCCGGGAGAAGGCGGCTGGTGCTTCAAATTGCAAATGGTGCGTTCCACCTTTGAACTGAACCAACCAGGCGCCAGGGATCAGACTCGCCAAAGTCTTTGAGCTCTTCGTGCCCACGACAGTATCCGCCGTTCCTACCAGCAACATGACCTGATTCTTGATCAGCGCCATCTTTTTCAAAGGAGTCTTCCAGCCCATGGCAGCCTGAATTTGTTTCTTTATCGTAGGATTATCAGGCAAAGCTATGTGCTTAAAAACATCGGCAACGGCTTTTCCATCGGTTGAAGTGGCGTGGATGATAGCCTTGTTGATGCGATCAGGAGAGTAAAGAAGCAAATTTTGTGTGGTCACGCTCGATTGAGAATACCCAAGTACGTTTGTTTTTTGGACTCCAAGTGCATCCAACAAGCCAATAACGTCTTGAGCGAAAAGACGATACGTGAATTTTTGGCCATTATCCGTAGAATACCCCATTCCTCGGTTGTCCATGATGATCAATTGATGCTTTTTCGACGCCTCTTCGATTAATTCAGGCACCCAGCTCTCCATCGTGCCGCCGAGCCCGGTAAGCAACAGCAGTGGTTCACCGGAACCGACCAACTTGTACCCGATTCTGATCCCGTTGGCGTTTATCTGGTAAATGTCGTGGCCTTTGGCATCTACCGCTACCTTTTCACCAACGGGGACGATGTCCTTGGCCCAAGAGAAAGAAGCGCTGATCCCAAAAAGTATCAGCAGCAGACATGAAACGCAGATGGTGACTCCTGTGAGTCTGAAACGATGGATCATAGTATCCTCATTCCTGGAGAGACAATTGATATTCTGGGAAATCCTGGTCCGCCTCACTGGGAAATCCTGGCGCGTTAAGAGTGGTGACTTCTCTGCTCACGTTCTGTGGTCAAGTAACAAAAGATTACACGCATGTGCAAGGGCGTTGACAAGGGGGTCGCTTTTCGGCGCTGATTTTCTTGGCCCTCAAAATGTCGAACGGCGGCGTCCATGGATAAGTCGGGAGTTGTCGTTTCCCCGCCCCGGCCCTTCCCCAGGACCGGCCACTCCCCTGCCTCAAAAATTCGACCTCGTATACGGCCCTCTCCTGCGAGTTTGGAGCTGTCCCTATGGTTTGGCCTCCCTCGCCCCCAAAACCTGTGCGAAGAGAAGCCTCGTTATTCAGACGACGGATCCGTGTTGGCGATATTGACCAGGACGGACTTGCTCCATAGAATCCGAAATATCGTCGGCCGTCGACCAAGCCGGAGGGAAAGCCGCCCGGCAGATCATGGATGCGTTCCGGGTCAAGAAGCCGATGGTGAAATCCTCTCTGGCGCGGTTGATCCAGATGGACGAGCAGTTTTACAAGATTGAGGGGATGGAAGGCCGGGCCGTGAGTGGTTCCCCGAAGTTCAAAAAGACGGGCCTGCACCTGGGGGCGACCCTGCTGAAAAATTACGGATTCAAGGAAGGGGAGGAGTTTCGAATTTCGGTGACGGAAGCGGGGAAGATTGTGTTGGAGAAGATTTAGCCAACAACTTTTATGGGCATATGGCGAAAAGAGGCCTACTTCGTCCTGGGAAGTTGGTTGGCGCGGGTCATTTCCTTCAAATTGGCGACCTTCTCCCAGCACCTCACCGGCTTGCCACCATATCCAGTCAGGGTGTCAAGAGAAGCAACCCAAGGGAACCCGTCATGTCTCCCCGAGGGAACCTTTTCTTCAGAACGCCGATCATTGTCGGACTCAACTGTTTGAAAAGCTCTGCATTGCACGACGGGTACGAATTTGTTTTATGAACAGGAGAACCATACAAACCGCTTTGTAAGGATGGAAACGGCCCATATCCAGTCACCAGCGGCCATTTGATAGTCAGATCCAAAGCGCCATTCTGCGCTCGACTAGGATCCATTGTCTCGAGAGCATTACCATTGTAGTTGGCAAGGTTCGGCGCATTGGGAGTACTGTTATTTTGCAGTATTTGTTCCGTTGCAATGGAGTAATAACGTGATGTTGCGGCCGGCGTTCCATCAGCCACCGCCGGATCGACGTTGGTTGCAACGATGGACACGGTATAGTCTGTGTTCAGGTGTATCGTGAATGTTCGAAACTGTTGGGGAAAATCCCTTAGTGAAGAGGTTTCGACTTGCCAAAAGCCATTTTGAGGGGTGTTGGGATTGGGTGATGGAAATGCTTTGATTGTATTAAAATGGCGATGTCCCGATATCCACATGAGAAGATTCGGAGTGCTCCAGAGTTCGTTCACTAATCCGTTCAAAGAGACGGTATTTTGTTCCGTGGCGTTCGGGTCTTTGTCAGACTCCCACCATTCCATACCGGAACCGATGGGGGTAACACCGATCGGGATGTGGGCGGCGATGATCATCAACTGGTTGGCCGTCTGGCCAGCAGCAAGCTCATCCTGAAGCCAGCCCCAACGTTCGGCGTCAAGGAATCCATGTGCGTGGAAATCGTGGGAGCCGTCGGTATCCGACTGGGTATCATCCAGCACGATAATCTTAAGCGGAATATCGGACTTCGGGACAAAACTATAACAGGCAAAACCCTTTTCAATTTTTGAAGGGTCAACCAGATTGAAGCCGTGGCCGATTGGAGTTGTGGCTGTATTGAAAAATTCCTGCATCCATTGGGTCTTCGTCACCGCGTAGCGATCACTGTCCGCCGTGACAGTCGGAGGCGAAGAGTACTGTCCAATGGGGCCAGCCTTGACAATTGCGCCGTCAGCGGTTGCCCCGTCGAGCACGCCCATGTAATCGGACCGCTCTTTCAGGCTGGCCGAGGCATCGAACATGCACGGGAACAGCGCCCCAGCATCGACAGGGGCTAATAATCCGGAAGCCATGACGTTACCGGTGATATACGATTGCCGAAGGCCGAGGGTGCTATCGGCGTCGACCGGGAGGATACCCAACCAGAAATGATCATGGTTGCCAAGAGTCTGATACCAGGGGATGGAGGGGTCGAGTCCGGCGGCCTGGAACGTCTTTTGGTAGTCAATGGTCAAGTTCCCTCGCAGGTCGCCGGAACAGGGTGTAATGACCTGGCCGTCTATGACG
>JAGVBM010000410.1 GCA_020059765.1 Bacillota bacterium | reverse complement strand
GCGCTGGAAGATCAATCGGATTCCGACAAACTGTATGATTTGTTGAGTAAAGTGTACCAGAAGAAGGGTGATACCGATAAAGTCAAAGTGTACGTGGGTGGAAAACAGCCGAATTTTGACGTGGCGCCCTTCATTGAAAACGGTCGTACGATGATTCCGGTTCGCGCCGTATCGGAAGCGTTGGGAGCAGAAGTCACTTGGGACGGGGAAACCCACACGGTGATCATCTCCAAAGACGGGATCACCATTGAACTGCCGATCGGAAGCCAATCCATCAAAGTCAATGGGGTGGAGCAGGTAATCGATGTGCCTGCAAGTGTTACCGGTGATCGCACGGTGGTTCCGGTCCGCTTCATCTCCGAGTTCCTTGGACATCAGGTCGATTTTGACCAGACGACCCATTTGGTGATTGTGAAGTAATGAAAGCCGCACAACCGTAGATTCATAGATTGGCTTGTTGCGTCTGCCCTCACGGGCAGACATTTTTCTTTCGTATCGAATTATTATGGGTACAGGAAAGTGTTCGCGTCTGTTGTATATGTTCAGTAGGACAACCGGAGAGGGGAATTGCATCGTGACCAGAAGCAGAAAGATCTTGGCAGGGATTGTACTTGTCTGTGTCGGGTGGCTGGCCGATGCGCCGACGTCCGCCCAAGCGGCAAATGCAGTATCCGTAGAGATTGACGGACAGTTGCAAGTGTTTGATCAGCCGCCTGTCATCATAAACGACCGGACCTTGGTGCCGCTGCGCGGAATTCTTGAATCTCTGCACGCAGATGTTCAATGGGATCAGGCAAACATGACCGTAACAGCGACCCAGGGAAACACGAGCATCTCCCTGCAAATCGGTTCCAAGCAGGCCATAAAGAATGGGAAGCTGCTGGAGTTGGATGTGGCAGCCCGATTGGTGAATAATCGGACGATGGTTCCCGCCCGATTCGTCAGTGAAGCCTTGGGAGCCGCTGTCAAATGGGATGGGGAGAAGCAAACCGTTCGCATCTTTACCAACGGCATTCTTAATGACGATATCTCCGTCGAGGTGTTCAACGGGGATGGGAATGTATCCGCACAAAAGATCCAACAGGTCAAACGACTGATTTCCGACCGCGATATCCTTGACCGGATCAGCGAGGATTATCAGATTTCCTTCCATCAGCCAATCGGGATTTATTTGGCTGCCGACAAGGCCGGTTATCAACAGCTGTTTCTCAACCGTGGTCTTTCTGCGGAAGAAGCGGCGAAGATTGCCAAAGGCAGCGATGGAATGACGATCGGCAATGTGATCTATCTTCCGCTCAATGAGTTTCCGGAGGATAACGCTCTGGCCGGGGTTCTGGCGCATGAACTGGTGCACGTGATGTTCAATCAATACAGGTTGAAAAATATGCCCAGTTGGGTGAACGAAGGTCTTGCCTGGCACACGCAGCTGAAGGTGGAACAACAGGGTCAACCGAGCGTGGTACGAGAAGGAACCGAGATGGAGTTAACCCACTCTATCCTCAAAGCAAAGGAAGCAGACGAACTGATCGGATTGATCGATGATTACCAGGTAACCCTCGATAAATTGGCTGCAGGTCCAGACTACAACATAGAAATCCAAGATTGGGTGGCTGTGGAACAATTGATTGGGGAATACGGGATGGATGCCATGCTTTCCTATGTGAATCGGATACGGGAGTCGGACAATCAGCCGTTTCAGACAACATTTGGAATATCGCCGCAAGCATTTGAACAACAACTGAATGCCCGTTTGCAAACACAGATTCAAGCCGCGAGGAAACTGAATGAACAAGGGGTGCGCATCATCTTGGAAGTGACGGAAGAATTCCAAGGTGAATTGGCTGTACAACCGTTGAATCAGCGCAATGTCAAGATGTATCGGCTGCAGCCGGGCAGGTATACCGCTGTGATTATGCCAAACGGAAGCGTGAGCGGGCTTGGCCTGGAGAGTCCTGCTCGCTATACCGGAAACGAAGAGCCTGATGTGATGTATGTAATGATCCGTCCTTCCGGCAGTTCCATGGTTAATGGACATTCTGTCCGACTGGCCGGCTTCGTTATCCGGCATGAGTACGGAAAGTATTATTTGATGAACGGTTGGATCAAGTATCAAAACGGAAGCATTGAGTATCTGGATACGGATGCGTTGCTGGGCGTGAAAATTGCGGATATTGCAGAATAGATCCGGATAGGAAGGAAGAGGGCGGGGCGCTCCCCGCTTTTTTGCGTTGTAAATGTCGAAAAATTCATTATAATCTATTGAATGGGTAAAACTTTAGGTGTATAATTCATTATAACGAATTCACAATATATCTACCCCTAATTTGATAATGATCATAATGAATTCGAGTGGAAAGGAAATGAAATGAAATCATGGAACAAAAGCTGGACCGGAACTCAAGTATCCCGCTCTATCAGCAACTGAAAGATCGTCTGGCGGCCTATATCGAACAAAATATGAAATCTGGCGACATGCTCCCCACGGAACCGGAAATTGAAGAAACGTATCAAGTCAGCCGAATGACTGTTAGGAAGGCGATTGAAGAACTGGTTGC
>JAGVBM010000356.1 GCA_020059765.1 Bacillota bacterium | reverse complement strand
TGTTTAAAAATAAACCTGTCCCACTGGCGCTTGCTTTTTTTGTGTTGTTAGATCTTGGTATAGAAACTACACAGTATTTGTTTTCACGTGGTTTTTTCGATCTGGGGGATATAACACTCAATACAATAGGGTTCAGTCTCGGCTATTTTTATTTCAGTCGAAGGACATCGGCTACTACTCAAACAGCGCAAAACCATCACCTTTAAAGACGGTATTAGAATTATAACTGATATGTTATCAAAAGCCCCTTGCAAAAACGCAAGGGGCTTCAACCTGGTTCCACAAAAATCAAGAGACATAAATTCATCGTAAAGTTTACCGCGTTTCCTCCAAAAAATTCTAAGCGTTGGTAGGGTTTGCAGTCGCTTCTTCCTCGTAAATCGCCGCCCAGCCTTCTTTCGTCGTAAACAAGCGGATCGCTTTCACCTTGCGATCCTCCATCAGTTCAAACCAGTGGCGAGTGCCTTCCGGAACGGAAATCAAGTCGCCCGCTTCCAGTTCCACATCGAAGTATACGCCGTCTGCAGGTCCTTTGATCGCGAAGATTCCGTGCCCGTCGACAATGAATCGAACTTCATCCTCCGCGTGATGATGTTCCTTCACGAACATATCCAACAATTGCTCCAGATTCGGGGTCTTTTCGGACAACACCACAATGTCGGCCGACTGGTAGCCTTTTTTTGCCGAAAGAGCGTCAATCTCCGGTTTGAACAGATGCAGAATGTCGTTTTTCTGTTCGTCACTTAAGGCATATTCTTCTTGCAATGTGCCCTGCAGCCGGGAAATGTCCCACCGCTCGTAGATGACGCCCTGGCTTTCCAAATACTTTGCCGCTTCTTCCCGATTCTCGATTCGTTCATTGGTCGCGTGAAAACGAATTTGTGCCATGCGAATTGCCTCCTTATTCACCAACATTTTCACTCTCTTCTCGGCTCCACTCTTGTCTTTCCATCAAACAGCGCTGGCATTCAGCCGCGAAATGGCGGCCGGCGATTGCAACGCCGTCTCCCATGAGCCGCTCCGTTGCAGGGACAGCCACAAAAACTGGTACTGGAACATGAATTCCAACGCTTCCACGTGACGCTTCGCTTCGAAAGGCGTGCGTCCCCAGGCATAAATTCCATGCTTGCGTATCAATACCCCCGGCACCCGCGGATCCAGCCTGTCGCCGATCTCCGCCGCCAATTTCGGGATGTCCGCATAGTTTTCAATCACCGGCACTTCGATCACGGCCCCTTCTTCCCAGATGTCGAGGCCCTTGATCAATTCCATGTGGGATAAGGTGACCTTGCCTTCCGCCATGTACAATTCGGAAATCAGGTTGTTGTAAACGGTATGCACGTGCAATACCGAACCGGCATCCGTTTCCTGATAGATTCTGGAGTGAACGATCGTTTCCGCCGATGGCCGGAGACGGGTCGCTTCGATCGGTTTGCAATCCCGGTCCACCAGGATGATGTCTTCCAACTGCAGATGCTCCTTGTCTTTGCCGCTGGCCGTTACTCCAAACACGAGGGGATCTCCGCTCAGCTTGATCGACAGATTGCCTGCTGTTGCCGGCAGCCATCCTTTTTGCGTGAAATTGTCCGCAATCTCCTTTAACTCTTTGGCGATTCGCACCCGATCCTCTTGAAAAAACTGAAATGCGCTCATCCCGCTGCCACCTCCGTTTGCAAGTGTTGAATATGCTGCAGCACATCGTAAAAATCGGCAAATTCCTTATAAGGAGGCCCTTCTTCCCGGCATTTCTGCAGCAGAAGCGAACGAGCCACCACCAGATCCGCCATGCGGGCCGCTTTCAGATCGGTCACGCTGTCACCGATGACGACTCTCGTAAACCGATCGGCCGGATACCGGCGGACAATCGACGGTTTGCAAAGGCCGCAGCCGCCGTCGCACAGGTCGTCGCATGCATGCGGCCAGTCGATTCGTATCATCTCTCCGGAAAAATCAGCTTCGTTGCAATAGATCCCTGCGATATCCGGGAAGCGGGACAGTATCGTTTTAACGAAAAAATCAATTCCGCCGCTCGTCACCAGCAAGGGAATCCCCTGCTCCTTGCAATAGGCGGCAAATTCGGCAAATCCGGGGCGGATCTTGGCGGTTTGCAGTGCGTATTCCACCAGTTCCTGCCGCTTGCCGGAGGGGATCAGGGAGAACAGCTTGCCAACGCCTTCCTGCACCGAAATCCGCAGCGACAAGATATCGTCTTTGATCGTCTCCCAACCTGCCGGTGCGAATCGCTCCATTAACGTGATAATCATGTCCCGTTCCGTAATGGTCCCGTCGAAATCGCAAAACACGACTAAGGATTTGTCCTGTGAGGATTTTTTCTGTGCGGCGCTCATTGGCGCACCCCTCCCCACAAGGCCAATGCAGCAGCCAATTCCTTGCTGTCCTGTGCCGCAAGCCCCAAGGAAATTCCTTTCCGGACGGCTTCCATCGCGGCCACAAACGCCCGGCCGCCGGCTTCGGTCCCGTCCGGATGTCCGTGAATGCCGCCGCCCGCATTGATCACCTGGTCATCTCCCAAATCTTCATACAGGCGGGGAACCAACCCCGGATGAATCCCTGCCGA
>JAGVBM010000156.1 GCA_020059765.1 Bacillota bacterium | reverse complement strand
GTGGCTGGCTTCCAGAGCGGAAGGAATCGCAATGGGGTGGGTATCGATCTTCAAAAAAACGGATATTCGTTATATCCTTGACATTCCGCCGCATATCGATCCCATCGGCCTGATTTCAATGGGATACACCCAAGAATTCCCGAAGCGTCCGCTGCTGGAAGCCTCAGGATGGCGAGCAAGGATTCCGCTGCAGGAACTAATCTATCAGGAAAAATGGGGAAATCAAAAGACTTCCGACAGCCGCCTTGACTAGGCGGCTGTATTTGAATCAACACGTCTTTGCCGATACTTGACAATCTTCACATAGACCGTAAAACTCGATCCGATAGGAGCGCATTTGAAAACCGCTGCCGGTCGATACTCCGCTGAGAACGGGAGATTCCACGTTGGCGATCTGTCCGCAAGACTCGCAGACAAAATGGGCATGTTCCTTTTCATTCCCGTCATATCGGCTTAATTTGTCCCCGTAGGATAATTCCCGAATGATGCCCATCTCCGCAAATGTGTGCAGCGTATTATACACCGTCGCCAGGGAAATTCCCCCCAACGCCTGATTGATCTCCCGAAAAATTTCATCCGCTGTCGGATGTTCTTCCGTCTCCTTCAGATAGCGAAGGATCCATTGCCGCTGCGGCGTCAAGCGTACTCCGTTGGCACGCAGTTCCGCAATGGTTTGCTGATAGCCTGACCGTTGCATTCCATCCACCGTTTTTCACTCCAATCCGTCTTCCATCCTAAAAGTTGAAGGTCATTCGTTGCTCGCTTGTTTGAATTTGTAACCGACGCCCCAGACCGTTCCAATCAGATCCGCAGCTTGTTCCGAGTAACGGCCCAATTTTTCCCGCAGGCGCTTGACGTGAGTGTCAACCGTTCGTTGATCGCCGAAAAACTGGTAGTTCCACACATCCCGCAGCAATTCTTCACGGGAAAAAACTCTTTCCGGACGTTGCATCAGATAGATTAACAGTTCGAATTCTTTCGGGGTGAGCGATACTTCATCCTGATCAACCATCACTTTACGGGAATCGAGATGCACCTGCAGCCTTTCCACCGTCATCACGGTCGTTTCCTGACTGGCGGCATCATGATTCCCATGCGATCGCTTGAGCAAAGCTTTGACGCGCATGACCAGTTCTCGCGGCGAGAAAGGTTTGATCACATAATCGTCGGCTCCCAGCTCAAACCCCTGAAGCCGCGTGCTCTCATCGCCAAGTCCCGTCAGCATGATCACGGGCACATCTTTCTTCTTGCGGATCTCCTCGCACACTTTGCGCCCGTCCATACCCGGCAGCATCAAATCCAGGATGATCAGATCGTACGGATTGTTCAGCGCCTTGTCCAACGCTTCCAATCCGTCGCCCGATTGTTCGACGGCAAACCCGTTTCGCTCCAGATACATAGCAACCAGCTTCCGGATCCGTTCTTCGTCATCCACAACCAGCACCCTCGACATTTGGCCCATATTTGTTCACCCTCACTTTGTCTCTTCCTGCAACGGGCAGGAAATAATTTTCGCCGAAGATTGTTTCTTTTATAGTAGGCTATATTTGTTTAAATCAATTCTTATTTTGGGATCTCACAAGATTAGTGTACCTCGGAACCGACTGAAACGTTATCAGGGAATCCCCCGAACTTCGTCGGTGAATTCCCTTATTTGTTCAATTTTTTTTGTCACATTCGCTGCCGCGGACGGCCCAAATGCATGACGTGCCGTGTTCTTCTTTTGGATGCAAACATAGAGTAATACGACCCGAATTTTGAAAAGGAGAGGATCGTCTTGAAAGGCGGCACTTTTACTTTTAACATCAGAACACAATATACTTTTCTTGCAAATGACCGTACGCTTAGTTGCATTCTAAGCGGTATCGCCAAGAAAAAGATCAATATTACGGGATTTTTGCAAACCAAAATCCGCAATCATTTCAATTTTGTCAGACTCGTGGTTGGGTCTCCCGACGCTGAAACCAAACATGATCTTCGCGTGGCAAGGCAAGTGCTGACATCTCTTGGGGTTAAGTTTCAAGAGGAAAAAGTCATTCAAGTCCTGAGAATTACACCCGGGGTGCCGGGCGTCATCAACCGTATATTCGGAGCCCTATGGTGTAAGGTCAAAGTGAAGTCCTTTTACATCGGAGAAGAAACCAGATTGTTCCTAAACGTATCAAATATTCATAAAGCAATCAAAATCTTGTCGCAGACAAAAGTTGTACAATGTCCAAAAACTTGTATACGGCGGCCTGCGTGAAACGCTTTAGATCACCGTGACGTAACACGGTTCAAAAAGTTGAGGGAGCGCGAAAACGCATCGCGAGCATAATTAACGTCATAAGTCGGATTTGTGTCGTTGAAGAACGCGTGTTTTGCATTTGGGTACACCACAGCTTCGAAAGATTTGCCATGCTTCTTCATCTCCTCTTCGAAACCAGGCAGCAAATTGGTAATATTCGGATCTTGTCCCCCGTAAAAGCCGAGTATCGGGCACCGGATGTCGGCAATGCCTTGTTGCGGCGGACGACCGTAAAATACGATGGAACCGGCGTGCTGCGGGTCCCGGGTCGCCAACACGGCCGACAGCGCACCGCCCATGCAGAAGCCAACGGAAGTAACCGGCATATCTTTCGTTTTCTCAAATGTGTTGCGTGCATATGCAGCCGTATCGGTTAGAATGTCGACAAAGCGCCCTGATTGGGCCGGGTTGAGCAGGTCAAACAACGAATCCAGCGTCTCTCGAAGTGGATTTTGCCGGTCAGAAGGCTGCTTCAAGATCGCCGTTTCTCGCTCTTGCGGGTTAAACCAGGCTGTATGAGGAATTGAATGGAGGAACGCTTTCGATTCGGCCAACCGTTCTTGACTGAGCGCCTCGGGCCGCACTCCGTTATCGGCAAACAGATCGGGAGCGATTGCCACATAACCGGCAGCTGCAAACCGCTGTGCGACATCTTGTATATGCGCTTCAACACCCCAAATTTCCTGAATGATCAGCACGGCTGGCCGTGCTTCC
>JAGVBM010000266.1 GCA_020059765.1 Bacillota bacterium | reverse complement strand
GGGCAGAGGACGGGTTGGGGGAGATGGTGGATTTGATTGAGACTGTTCAACTTCCGCTTGGGATTGCGCCTGCACGCTCGTAATTCACGATCATGACGCCATTCGGGGTGACGTTACTTTCCGTCACCTTGAACGCCAGCGGGATCGCACCCTCGGCAAATAAGCGCTTTCCAGGGCCTAATGTGATCGGGTAGATCATCAACCAAAACACATCGACCAAATCATGCTGGATGAGTGTCTGGAGGAGATGCCCGCTTCCCCAAACATGAAGATTTGGCCCTGGTTGCTGCTTGATTTGGGCGACTTTTTCGGGGATATCTCCGGATAAAAACACGGACGGCTGCCAATCGCTCGATATCATCGTATTCGAGGCGACGTACTTGGTGGCGATGTTGACGCCCGGCCAAATGTCCCCGTGTTGCGGCCAGTATGGCGCCCAAATATCGAAGGTTTTGCGTCCCAACAACAGGTCGAACGGCATGTTCATCTGCTTTCTCAGGGCTGTACCAAGAACGGCGTCGGAAAATGGCGCGATCCACCCACCATGCGCAAAGCCGCCGCTGGTATCTTCTTCTGGCCCGCCTGGGGCTTGGATGACGCCATCCAGGGAGATATGTTCATGCACGATCAGTTTTCTCATGATTGAGTTCCTCAAACATCTGGATTATTATCTGGTTGGCTCGTCATAGTAGATAAACGACGGCGCAAATACTATGTGATATCAAAATGCGCAGCGAGTAGTTAGACGGCACGGACCTGGCGATCGACCCCGGCGATGCCTCGCACCGCCCAAGCACGAGCGGTTAGGTGGATTGGGGCGCCCGCGTCCTGTGTGAGCCGCTGCCTGAGTCGGAGCTTCAATTCTTCGCGGGCAGTCGTAGAGAGGGAGCCCACATACGATGGCGCCGGTCCGGTACCCCCGAGAAAGGGAGCCCAGTAACTGTCAAAGTCAGAGAAGGGCGTGTCGATTTCCAGGGCTCTTGCATCGACCGACTCAAGACCCTCGCATTCTAGCAATTCTACTAACGCATCCCGATGGCAGAGCGGAAACCGTTGCCCCTCGTCCAGTTCAGCCGCTCTGGAGTCCAACTCCGCCGCTACATCCCAAAAGATCCTCAGGAATTGCATTCCTTCGGCGTAATCCCAGACATAGGCGGCTAGCGCGCCTCCTGGGCGGAGTCTGTTCCTCATGGATCGAATCGCTTCGGACGGGGTTGGGATGAAGTTCAGGACCAGGCCCGACACCACGGCGTCAAACCCGCCCTCCTGACGCGGCAACTCGTCAGCACCCGCCACAAGAAACGCAACTGCCGGATGGGAAAGGGAGCGGCGGGCAAAAGCCACAAACTCCAGGGAGGGATCGCATGCAACGACTGCCGAGGGATGGGCATTGGCGCATATAGCTTGCGTCAACGCGCCTGTGCCACAGCCAACTTCCAGCCAGTCCCAGGACGCGGGAGGATTGAGCCAGCCAATAAACTCCTTGGCGATCCGACGACTCCACCTGCCCATGAAGTGCTCGTATGCGTCGCCAGCGATCCATCGATCGGACGTTTCATCCAATGGGACACCTCAACGTGCCGTCTACTATTGATAATACTGAATTATCCAATACGGTGAATTCGCAGCTTAGCACAACCATTCCGATGGAATATCCTGCAGAAATGCCCGTATATTAAACAATCACGAAAGATCGATACGAACCAACACAAAATATTATACAATACAACAGTGATAGAGATACCTCCTCTGGGAACCAATCGGTCTCACCCAAGCATAAAAAGCTGCTCGACCACCTGTGCACTGCCTTCCGCCTCAAATTCGTATACTCCTTCTATGACCAGTAGCCTGCCCAATGGCAATGTCCTATTTCGACAACCGAATGATAATCGGATAGTCCTTTAGAAGAAAATTATTAATAACCAGATTCCCATTCTCATGGGTTGTGGTTAGTCCCTGCTCAAAACCATTCAGAATGTCTATTCCTGTTGCGTTCCAACCCGAAAAACCGGATAGTGTGATGGTGGAGGGTGTGCCAGGATCATCATCCACGGCCACACCGTCGGTCCACAGGGCAACCAGCCGGCTTCCATCCGACCCTGCGAAAGTGAATGACTTGAAATTATCTGCCTCGGTCTGGATTTCTATAGCAAATTCCTCGGCATAGACTCCGGAAAATACGTTGGCAATATATCGAATGGTATTGAAGTGAATAGCCCTTAGAGACGACATCTCTCCCAGGCTGACAGCCACATCGTTCCCAAAATGTAAAATAATCCCCCGGGCCGTATACTTAGCCTTTATAGTTTCGGTGTAAGCCGGATCAGCGTCATCACATCCACTACAGCGATCTCCTCCATAGGTGATCTCTCCGGCGATAAATTCACCTTGAAAGCCGTTTTTCTTCGCAGTATCGATGATATTTGCCAATAGAGATGGGTAATTGGCATAATAGTCAGGATCTGGTCCACTGTCTGGAATTTTGTTAAAAAGCGGATGCCATGAGACCACGTCTGCAATTTGCATCACTTCCGAATTGAGCACTTTGAAAAGATATTCCCGAGAGTGTGGATTATCCGAACCCGACGTACAACCTACCACGATTTTGGCTTGAGGGTCGATTTCTTTAATGAACGGTATGGTTCGTTTGGCCAGATTGATGTAATCTTCGGGCTCGATATATTGCAGGGGGTATCCGGCATCTGGCTCATTCCACAATTCGTAATATTTCACGCGACCCTTGAACTGGTTGACAATGAAACTTACATACTCCAGATAATGGGCGATATCTTCTTCTGTTTCGAACCGGTTTTCAACTTCCCAACCGTTGGGATGGTTGGCCTTGTCCCAAAAATTCAGCATGTAATAGATGGTAATCCCGTTTGAGATAAGCCGGCTGATATTTGAATCAAAATCGGGTGAAATATATAATTCGGGTTTATCCCAATAGAGTAGAACCCCGCTTTGTTCGGTCGAGTAATATTCGGGCTGATTCATGGTTATTTTCACCAACTTCATGCCGACAGGCGTAATTTCCGTTTCGATCGTTGTTTGAAAGTCCATGGGATGCCAGAAATTTGCAAACATATTTCCTAATCGGTTATCCTGCAAGTCGATAGATGGCTTTGTCACTAATCTCTTTCTGGGCTGATCATTGCCCAATTGTATCTGTATTGTTATGGCTGGCAGAGAAAATCCGCTGGTATTCCCTTGCAGATCGGTCGCCGTTGCGGTCAAAAAGGGGCCATTAAGCTCGGAGCTTTTCTCGAAGGTAAAGAAGCCTTTTTCATCAGCGGTAGTCCGCCCTT
>JAGVBM010000381.1 GCA_020059765.1 Bacillota bacterium | reverse complement strand
ATTTTAGCCATTCCATCGAAGCGTACGACGTCGGATCATGCACATGCTCAGAAAAGGGGAGTTAATAATGGGAATTGATGCAATTCGTACCGTGACGGTGATTGGGGCGGGAACCATGGGTTCCCAGATTGCGATGGTCAGCGCATTGGCCGGTTTTAAAACGTATCTTCACGACATTACAGACAGTCAATTGCAGAAAGCCCTGGAAAGCTTACAGTTTCAAATGAACCGTCGTTTGGAAAAAAAGCGGATAACTGAAACCGAATACAAAATGGCATTTGCCCGTCTGCACACGACGACCGATTTGACGGAAGCTGTTCACACAACCGATCTGGTGATAGAATCAATCGTTGAGAAACTGGAAGATAAACGGGAACTGTTTAAGAGTCTTGACGAACTCGCGCCCGGGCACGTGATATTTGCCACCAACAGTTCGGCAATTGTCAGTTCCAAAATTGCTTCCTCCACAAAACGGCCGGATCGAATCTGCAACCTGCATTTTTTTAACCCCCCGTTTAAAATGGACTTGGTGGAAGTGGTTACTCATGACCATACATCGGAAGATACGACACAGACAGTCGTGGAGTTTGTCAAGCAACTCGGCAAGACTCCGATTCTGCTGCGTAAGGAAATTTCCGGATTTGTTGCGAATCGTTTACTGGGAGCGATGGTTCGGGAAGCAGTCCATCTGTTGGAGGAGGGAATTGCAACCCATGAAGAAATCGATCTGGCGGCTATGGAAGCACTGGGACATCCGATGGGACCGTTTGCTTTGCTGGACATGATGGGAATCGATGAGAACTATTATGCACAACTGCTTCAGTATCAGGAATCGGGCGACCCGTCAATGAAACCGTCCGCGATCCTGCAAGAAAAGTTTGAGCGGGGAGAACTGGGAAGAAAGACGGGAAAAGGGTTTTACACCTATTCTTCCATCAGGCCAGGTCTCTAAAGGTCAGACCTCTAGGTTTCGCCTTTCCGCAGTACATGTTTGAAGTGTCATGGGAGCAGAATTCTGCCCGCTTGATAGGAGGAGATTCGATTGAACAGGGAAAAATTCAAACCTTTTATCGGTATCTGGTCAACACCTGTCAAAAACGAAGCGGAAAAAGGGGCTATCCGAAAATTTGCCGATGCGATTGGCGACCCCAATCCTCTTTTTCGGGACGAAGAATACGCAAAATCGACCCGCTTTGGTGCAGTGATTGCTCCACCCACTTTCAGCAAAACATTTGATTTTGGGGAAATTCCCGGATTGGAGCTGGATGAGGAGGGGCTAATTCACGGAGAGCAGTATTTCGAATATAATCTTCCGATTCGGGCCGGGGACACGTTATATTGTTCGATGCGTCTCGCAGATGTGTATGAGAAAGAAGGAAAGTTGGGAAACATGACTTTTTTGCTCTATGAGATGCGAGGCATGAATGAATCCGGGCAAATTGTGTTCTTCGAACGTTCCAATGTGATTTACAGAGGATAGGAGAGAGGCAAAGTGGCACACAGACAATGGAATCCGGGAGACGGAATCGGACCTCTGGTAAAGCCTTCGGTCAGCCGCACACAGTTAGTAATGTACGCGGGAGCATCCGGAGATTTCAATCCGATTCATACGGTCGATGAGTTCGCGCAGAAAGTCGGTCTGGATGGTGTAATTGCGCATGGTATGCTGACGATGGCGTTCGTGGGCCAACTGCTGACCGATTTGCTTGGCAGTGAGGGAGAACTGCATAAATTCGGAGTGCGGTTTACCGGAATGGTTCGGCCTGGAGACGTTATTACTTGTGAAGGACGGGTGGTGGAGGTGATCCAGGAGGAAAAGATGCAGACCGCCTTATGCGACGTATGGGCGGTAACGCAAAACGGGGAAAAGGTTCTTAACGGACAGGCGGAGTTTGCCGTACCGATTGCTTGAAACCGGGCAAGTACTTTATGTAAGTGGTGGGATCGGATTGATGGATTTGGAATTTTACCGAGAAATTTTAGAATCGGGAAATGATTTGGAAAAATTGATCCTTGAAATGGCCAAACGCTCGATCTTGCGCACCCGGGAAAACGGAACCTCGTTCTTGACTGAATTTATGGAATTTCAGGGGCGATGGACGGGAGAGCGTTCCTATCGTTTCGAAACGGACGTTACCCCGCTCCTGCACAACATCAACAATGTGGTTCACGGCGGCATCATCGGATTTATCGCGGATACATCCATGGGAACCCTGATTTATCGATTATTGCCTGATGACAAGTTATCCGTTACATCCGAAATCAAGATCAATTTCATCAGTCCTGTCCGAGAGGGGAAACTTGTTACCCTAGCGGAACTGCTGCATTTAGGAAGACGAACGGCTGTGTCCGAATGTAAAATGTATAACGGTGTGGGGGATTTGGTTGCTGCTGCCACCGCATCCTTCGTCATTCTTGATAAACGGAAATAAGGCACAATTGCAGAGGGGCGTACCGACCGCTAAGCGTGCCAGCTGCAAACCGTGCCTGTGGCATCACTTAGACGGGGGTAGAATGTCCGATGGAGCACGGGGAAAGAATAAAAATAGTGAGAGGAATTCATATTCGTATACAAAAAACTTTTGCCGATTCTGTACTGTTTGGAGGAATTTACGGTTCCACTGCAACCGGCCGCGATACAAAACATTCGGATATCGAAATGATGTATGTCATGAAGGAACGGTTTTCTTCAGCAACAAAAGCGTTTCTCTATCGCGGTTTACCGATTGAAGTAAATTTGATCAGCGTGGATATGATTCGGAGATGGATCGCACAACCGTCTTTGCATACGCCGGTATACATGGGGAATTTGCAAAATCTGCAGCTGTTAATCGGGGATAACCGACAGCGGCAAGAATGGCTTGACGACTATGCTGACATGTCCCATGCAACCATTAAACAGTTTTTTCTGGAGCAGGGTTCTTTGATTGGTTATGAATCACTGAACAAGATTCGTTCTCTGACAAATCGTGCCAATCGGTACGAACGGGGACTTTATGTGTTTGAGGTGGTTCAGGAGATTTCTTTGGCATTGGCTTTGTTGAACAGACGACCGGTTACTAAAGGTTACGTCCTTGGCGTCAAGGAAAGTTTTGATTATCCGTTGCTTCCTGCCGATTATCAGGATCATACGGAACAGTTTATGAGAGCGGAGGACTTGCAGGAAACCATTCACTGGGGCATACAGCTGCTGGCGAGGTATGAAGAATTTTTGCAAGAACAAGGGATCGAGATCCGAAATGTCGAAACATTGGATGAGATCGATTGGCAATTAGGTTGATTGAATTCTCTTCATTGTATCTTGACACAAAAGGAAGGAAACAAGTGGAAAAGATTGCATGGATAACCGACAGTACATGTTTGATGGATCCGAAGCTGGCCCAACAGCATCAGGTACATATATTACCGCTCAATGTCATTTTCGGAGAAAAGAACTACCGAGAAGGATTGGAAATCGGTTCTGAAGAATTTTACGAAAAAATGAAAACGGAACCAAACCTACCGACAACTTCACAACCGGCAATCGGGAGCTTCGTTGAGCTGTACAAAGAGCTGAAAAAAACTTTTGATAAGGGAATTGCTATTCATGTATCGGCGATACACAGCGGGACCTTCAGCACTTCCAAAATGGCTGCGGACCTGGCTGAATTTCCCGTGGAGGCAATTGACTCAAAAACCGCCTTGTATCCAATGTCACAAATGATTCTGGAAGGCATTCGATTGCAGCAAGAAGGGAAAACCTATCAAGAGATTATCAACCGGATACGAGAATTGACCGCTCGGGTCAAACTCTTTTTTCTGGTAGATGACCTGGCGCATTTGCAACGGGGCGGCCGTTTGAACCTAGCCCAATTTTTGATGGGAAGCTTGCTGCAGATCAAACCGCTGTTATCCGTGATTGACGGTAGAATCACTCCCTTCGAAAAAATACGAACTTACAAAAAAGCGAAAGAACGCATACTGGAACTGTTTGACCGGGATGCTAAGAACGGCGAAGCTTCCCATGTGAGCATTTTGCATGCCAACAATTACGACGAGGCAAAGCGTTGGCAGGAAGAGATTGAAGGCAAGTACCCACACATCACATCCACGATTTCATTTGTTGGCCCAGTTGTGGGAGTACATGTAGGTCCGGGTACAATCGGTCTTTCTTGGTTTAAGATGTAAGATTTCTCGAAACTGTTCCTGACATTACCTCTTGAATTGATTGCTGCAATCATGGTAAGATTTCATTTGTCGCCATGAAGCGGCAAATGAAAT
>JAGVBM010000375.1 GCA_020059765.1 Bacillota bacterium | reverse complement strand
GAATTCGAATCCCAACTCAATTCTATTGTCGTTTTTGTCTACATAGTAGAATTTTTCTAACGTATAGGAAGGTTCACTTGATGTTTTGAGAACCCCTGATTCAGGTATTCTTAAAATAATAGCTTCCTCTTCTGTGGGTAGTGGAGGGTAACCATTTAACCCGTAATGAATTTCTATCCAGCCAACATAACCATTGGGTATTAAAAAAATATTTGGATGTTTCTTGTATTTATCTTTTAAGTAATTGTTGCCCGCAAAAAGAAATACGACGATAATGGTACTCAGAATAATCCACCATATTTTTTTTCTGAAAAACATCATTATCACCTTCCTTTCTTACAAAATTTGAATATCAAGTTGGCTCGGTAGCTATCATGTTCTTCAACTGACTATTCAAAATTTAATAGAAGTAATTAAGAACTGGAAAAATCCCTAATAACAATCACTATCGTGTTCGAACTATATAAAAAATTTTGTGTCCCTTATGATCGAAAGAAAGCAATTGAGCTGTTGATTCATCTGGAGAAACCAGAAGCCCATCTGTTGCCAAATGAAAAAGAATGAAGAAACAACCATAACGAGTGACTCGTTACGGTTGTTTTATTTATTACATTAACTCCTTCTCCCCCTGCTGCTTCTTCCACTCAATCAGCGACTCCATATACCCGATCAGCAGCCGCAAGTCCGCTTCGTCCAGTTCGTGAAACCGATTCAGTTCGTCCTGGATGTGTTTGACCCCATTGGGAAGAACCGTTTCCTTTTTCGACAAAAAATAGGTCGCGATCGAACCGGTAATCATACCGATCGTACCGATTCCGACAAACATGAGAATCACGGCTACAATACGGCCGAACCCGGTCTTCGGGGAGATATCGCCGTAGCCGACGGTTGTGGTGGTTACAATCGCCCACCATAAGCCGTCAGCCAAGCTCCCGATTTCCGGTTCCAGCAGGTGAATCGCCGCGGCTCCCAAGAAGATGGTGATGAGCGTAAACGTCAGGATCTTGTCCAGACCATTGGTTTGCATGATTTGCAAAAACGGTCTTGCGTATCGATACATGTAGATGCCAAGCCGGAACACCCGAAACACCTGGACAATCCGAAACGACCGGAACAAACTGTCGAGGGGGATCAAAGCCAAGAGATCCAGGAGATGGGTTTTGACAAACCATTTTTTGTCGGCTACGATCACCAGTCTTACGACGTAATCGATGACAAAAATCAGCCAGATAACGATATCGAGCTGGGCGGCATATTGAAAGTCAACCCACAGCAAGGAAATCGATGTAAGAATCAGCAACAGCATGAAAAGCTCGTAAATTTTTTTCATTGCAGTTCCCCCCTGCAGCTTGTTTTCGACAATAGTGTACGACGTGCAGAATCGTCCGCCAAGAGGCTTTTGTGAAAAATTTCCCGTGTAGCACCCGAAAACAGGCTTTGCTATAATGGGAAGAGTGGGTTGGACAACCCTTCCCCGCGAACGAAAAAACGGGAAATCGAACCAGATCCAAAGGAGAACCAGATCCAAAGGAGAACCAGATCCAAAGGAGACTTCTATAAATGGGAAAATTGTATACTTTCGATCATCCTTTGATTCAACACAAACTGACCTTTATACGGGATGAAAACACCGGAACCAAAGAATTCCGCGAATTGGTGGAAGAAGTCGCCATGCTGATGGCTTACGAAATTACCCGCGATCTGCCGCTTCAGGAGACAATCGTGAAGACCCCCGTGGCAGAGGCGAAAACGAAAGTCATCGCCGGCAAAAAATTGGGCCTGGTGCCGATCCTGCGCGCCGGACTCGGCATGGTGGACGGGATTCTGAAACTGATCCCGGCGGCAAAAGTCGGTCATATCGGCTTATACCGCGATCCGGAGTCCTTGCAGCCTGTTGAATATTACATCAAGCTGCCGACCGACGTGGAAGAACGGGAGCTGATCGTCATCGACCCGATGCTGGCAACCGGCGGCTCGGCTGTTGCAGCCATCGAATTTTTAAAAAAACGGAAAGTCAAAAACATCAAACTGATGTGTCTGATTGCCGCCCCGGAAGGAATTGCGGCCGTGCAAAACGCGCACCCCGACGTCGAGATCTATGCGGCGGCCGTTGACGAGAAACTGAATGATCACGGATACATTATACCGGGATTGGGAGACGCAGGGGATCGTCTCTTCGGAACAAAGTAGGCAAGGGGATGCGACATGGAACCGATTCGGGTACTTACTGTTTTTGGAACTCGGCCGGAGGCGATCAAGATGGCCCCTCTGGTCAAAGCGTTGGAACAAGCGGCGCCGGCCATTGATTCGAAAGTCTGCGTGACGGCGCAGCATCGGCAGATGCTCGATCAGGTATTGGAGATCTTCCGGATTCAGCCGGATTACGACCTCGACATCATGGAACCCCGACAAACCTTAACGGGGATCAGCATTAAGGCGCTGCAGGGATTGGAAAAGGTGATTGCCGAGGTGCAACCGCACATCGTGCTGGTGCACGGGGATACCACCACAACGTTCGTGGCGGCGCTTGCCGCATTTTATCAGCAAGTGGCCATCGGGCATGTGGAAGCGGGGCTGCGCACCCACGACAAATATTCCCCGTTCCCGGAGGAGATGAACCGGCAGTTGACCGGTGTCATGGCGGATCTGCATTTTGCGCCGACCCGCGAATCGGCAAACAACCTGCGGCAAGAAAACAAGAATCCGGAATTGATCTTTGTAACCGGCAATACAGCGATTGACGCGATGAAAACGACGGTCAGGGAAGATTACGCCCATCCGATTCTCGATTCGATCGGATCGGACAAACGGCTTATCTTCATGACCGCCCATCGCAGGGAAAATATCGGCGAGAAAATGCGCAGCATCTTCCGCGCGATCCGCAGAATCATCGAAGAGCAGGACGATGTGGTGCTGGTCTATCCGGTGCACCTGAATCCGGCTGTGCAGGAACCGGCCAGGGAAATTCTCGGCGGACATCCGCGAGTGCATCTGATCGATCCGCTGGATGTCGTCGACACGCATAATTTTATGGCCCGGTCCTATCTGATTCTGACCGATTCGGGAGGCATCCAAGAGGAAGCGCCGTCGCTTGGCGTACCGGTGCTTGTCTTGCGGGACACGACGGAACGTCCGGAGGGGATCGCGGCGGGAACGCTGAAATTGGCCGGCACAGACGAGGACACCGTCTTCCAAATGGCCCGTACTCTGCTGCAGGATCGAGAGGCTCACCGGACGATGGCAATCGCAGCCAATCCTTACGGAGACGGGCAGGCGTCCGAGCGGATCGTCCAGGCGATATTGCACCATTACGGACGCGGGGAGCGTCCGGATGAATTCGGGATGTAGCCTTTTTGTGTATGGCATAGCGTCAAGGCAGGAAGAATAGGGTGGGAATTGATTCCAAGGGAGAGGCGGGATGCAGATGGCAAAAGAAGCGGTCATTGTGAGTGCGAATCGTACCGCGATCGGGAGTTTTCAAGGGTCGTTGGCGGGGATTCCGGCAACCGAACTGGGCAGCATCGTCATTCGGGAAGCACTGCAGCGAGCCGGTGTGGATCCGATCCAAGTGGACGAAGTGATCATGGGGAATGTCCTGCAGGCGGGTCTCGGGCAAAATCCTGCCCGGCAAGCCTGGATCAAAGCGGGATACCAGGAAACGGTTCCCGCGATGACGATCAACAAAGTCTGCGGATCCGGGTTGAAAGCGGTGATGCTTGCGGCACAGGCAATCAAAGCGGATGACGCCGACGTGATAATCGCCGGCGGCATGGAGAACATGAGCCGTGCGCCTTATCTGCTGGAAGGAGCCCGCGCCGGATTCCGGATGGGGGACGGCAAAGCGGTTGACAGCATGGTCCGTGACGGATTGTGGTGCGCTTTCAACGATTATCATATGGGGGTCACCGCCGAGAACATAGCGGCGCAGTACGGACTGAGCCGGGAGCAGCAGGACGAATTCGCGCTGCGGAGCCAGCAAAGGGCCGAACAAGCGCTGGCGGCCGACCGGTTCCGGGAAGAGATCGTGCCGGTCGCCGTTCCCGCGAAAAAAGGAGATTCGGTTCTGTTTGAGAAAGACGAATATCCGCGTTTCGGCACGACAAAAGAGGTGTTTGGCCGACTGCGCCCCGCTTTCAAGGCGGATGGAACCGTAACGGCCGGCAACGCTTCCGGGATCAACGACGGTGCGGCGGCTCTCATGGTCATGTCGGCAGACAAGGCGGCTGCGCTGGGTCTTAAACCGATGGCGCGGATTGTTGGGTATGCAGCAAGCGGATTAGATCCGGCGTTCATGGGATTGGGTCCGATTGCCGCAACCAAGAAACTGTTTGAAAAAACCGGCTTCACCATGGACGATATCGACCTCGTCGAAGCAAACGAAGCGTTTGCGGCGCAATCCTTGGCAGTGGGGCAAGATTTGCAGATTCCGCTGGACAAACTGAATGTAAACGGCGGCGCAATAGCTCTTGGCCATCCGATCGGGGCCAGCGGGGCGCGCATCTTGGTCACGCTGCTGCATGAACTGGAGAAGCGGCAAGGACAGCGCGGACTCGCCACACTTTGCATCGGCGGCGGACAAGGCGTCTCGATGATCGTGGAAAGAATCTCATAATCGAGTCACTTGGGAACGAGTTGCGAACGGGTTGTGAAAGAATTGTGAACGTCTTGTGAACGTCTTGTTTTCCTTGAAATAGCCAATGTTTTCAAAGT
>JAGVBM010000079.1 GCA_020059765.1 Bacillota bacterium | reverse complement strand
TGACGCGAAAAGGATTCTTTTCAACTTTTACTTTTATTTTCGATGTGCTGATCAAGAGATAGGTTGTATAGTCCGTAATCGTATAGTTGCTGAGTCCCGTTGCGAATGTACCGGTTCCTGTCGGAGACATTTGCACCCTGAAGACATCGTCAGCCGTAAATACAAAATTGATCTTGGGGCTAAAGGTCCCCGTATCGGGCACGGCATCCAGCACCACATGATTCGCGGAATTTGTGTACCCGCTGATGCTTTGAATCGATTCCCACGAGGTAACCGTAAACTGAAAAGGTCCTACGGTTTTTTCGTTCGTACCGTCTTTGTTTCCATGAACCGTATAATTGATGACGTCTCCTTTGCTGAAACTTCCCATACTGACTTCCCAATACGTGTTGTTGCCGCTGTTGTATTTCCACGCACCACCGATATCGGGTTGCGGGACGCCGTTTTTGCTCCAAGTGATCCATGTGGCTTGACCAGCTTCAATCGGCCATGTAGTAATTTTTACAAATACATTTTCTCCTGCAATCGGATCTCTCGGATATCGTTCTGTTGCTTGAATTTCATAGAGATCATCATTTCCGTAAGGAGCATGCCAGACCCCGTCAATCGCATAGGCATTTGTTGTCGCTGTCAGGAATACGACAAACATCAGCAAAAGCTTTTGAACCATTCTTCCAATCCATCTTCCCTTCACCCGCTACACTCTCCTTTCTTGTCTTAACTAATCCGTACAGTGGTCGACTTGAAAATGAGTTTTTGGGTTCCTGATCACCTCCTTCATTTCAAAGCATAACCACATACCAACCGTCGCTCACGCTCAACTCTGGAAGGTTATATTCCCTCCCGTTCATCACAATCGACTTCGTATCGTTGACAAGCGAGACTGGAATCATGACCACCGCAGCCGCTTGCCCGGTACGGACGGTCAATTCCCACTTGTCATCGGTCCGGGACACCTGCACCTGCCAGTCTTGATTCAGATGATCGGTGATCTGTTGGTCCATGCGATCCTGCAAATACACCCGCAGCACTGGCACCGCATACCGGTCCGTTTGATTGCCTACCCAAGAGCCGAGCGTCAACGAATCATCCGTATTCATAAGCAGCACCGAACCCAATTTTGCATAGACCGGAATCTCCATCAGCGAGGCTTTCACGCTTCGCCAGCATGGCCCCTCGACCCTTTCATTCGACCACAGGTTCAGCCACGTGCCTTTCGGAAAATAGATCGTACGCTCGGCAGCCCCTTCTTCAATCACCGGCGCCACCAGCAGATGATCGCCAAACAGATACTGGTCATAGATTCCCTGACAACGGTCATCATCGGGATATTCCAGCCAAAGCGCCCGCATCAGCGGAATGCCCGTTTCACTCGTTTTTCTTGCTTGCTCATAGATCGAAGGCAAGAGATTCATACGGACATTCGCATAGAATCGATACCCTTCAATCGCCCGCTTATCGCCGGTTCGTTCCGCAATGTTCCAAGGCGTCCGGTCCTGGTTCTGTTCTCCTTTGCTTTCCGCATGGTACTGCATGATCGGACAAAAAGCGGCCATTTCCGCCGAGCGAATATACAATTCGGCAGTTGGAATGTCCCCGTTAAAACCGGCCAAATCCCATCCCCAAAACGGAATTCCGGAGATTCCGGCGCTCAGTCCGGCAATCAGGGAGTGCCGAAAGGCGTCATAGGTGGAGCGTTCATCCCCCGCCCAATGTGCCGGAAAGTTTTGCGCTCCTGTGTAGCCGGCCCGGCTGAAAGTGATCGCGTCCCCCCGGTGGTGTTCCGTTGCAAACCGGTAATAGGATTCCACATACAAATTGGGGTAAAGATTGCGCATTTCCGCACCTGTCTGACCATTGGCAAATCGCAGGTCTTTCCCAAAAACGAATTCTCCGCCGTCCGTCTTGAAACCGTCCACTCCGATATTCAGCAGGTATTGCCGCTTCTTGAACCACCACGCGGAACCCTGCGGATCGGTAAAGTCCATCAACAAGCTGTTCTTGAACCATCCCTCCGGGATTCGATAGGGAGTGCCATCCGCATTTTTTACGGCATACCCGGCTTCCAGCATGAATCGTTCATCTTCATCTTTTTGCGGATGGGATTGGCGGTTCATGTACTTTTGAATGGGAATCTGCCACAAGACCGCTTTCAATCCGTTAGCATGCAGATACTCCAGCAGCCCTTTCGGATCGGGCCATCTGCCCCATTCCGGAAAGTGAAAGTCTTCATACTCATGCGCCCCGTTACCCGGTCTTAACTGATATTCGGCATCGTTGAATATATAATAGGTCGCTTCATCGCTCCACTGTTCGATCACCAGCACAGTGGACGGGATTTGGTGTCGATTGGTCGCTTCCACTTGCTCCCGTACTACTGAGTCCCGATCCCAGTTGTTACTGGACATCCAGGGTCCGAATGCCCAAACCGGCGGCAATACCGGTTTGCCTGTCGCCCGGGAATACTGTTGGCAGATGTCCCGCGGCTGTCCCATAAAAACTTGCAGAGTCAGCTCCGGTTGACGGCGATCGATCTCGCCGCCGATTTGCAGCAGATCCTGCAGTTGATCTCCCAAATGAAACACCGAATAATGGGGAGTGTCCAACCAGACGCCATACCCCTTGGAACTGATGAAAAAGGGGACAGGGATATAGGTGCGCGTTCCCTGATCGCGGTATTGGTTGTAGACATAGCAGTCCAGATTGTTTCCACGTTGTTCCAAACTGTTGTACCGTTCACCGAATCCATAGAATCGTTCATCAAGCGGGGATTTGAGATTCCAGACAATATCCTGAATGGTTCCATCCTGCCGAATCCACCATTGAAGCGTCGGCAGCAGCGAATCGTACCCTGCAAGCAAGAGATTGCCTGCCTCATCTGACAGTCGGAATTGAAGAGGGGATTTGCCAATTTGCAGTTCCCATTTGCCGTTCGTGACAATAATCTCCCGTTCATTTTCCCGGGAAATCAAACGGGAAGCCTCTGCCAGATGCGTCCCGGCTGCCACTTCCCCATCCAATACGTTAAAGCTGAGGGGCTGCGTCAGAGTGACTTGCAGATGCAGTCTGCCGTCCTCATCCCCAATGGCGATGTACACCGGTGCAATCGACAAACGATCGGATCCCCGCAGCCAAATCCTATTCCCCTCTCTGCCGAGAAGCGTTATTTCCTGCACGCTGTTTGCAGCCGATGGGGAAAAGGAATGCCTTTCCCCCGCACAAACCGGTTGGCCGTCAGATCTGACCAAGAATTGATAGTTGACCTGCACACCGAACTCGAAACTTCCAATGACCGCTTCCCAGATCAGATCCTTGTCTTTCCGAACCGGGGTACACGGAATCTCGGCCTGCTTTCCGCCTGTTTTGACTTGTACAACAACCTCTATGTCTTCCCGTTCCGGCCATACATGGGCACTGACCTTCACCTCTTGCCCCGTCTTCGGGTCACGCGGCTCCCGCTCCGTGTTCAAACGTTCGTAGGGATTGTGGTTTCCGTATGGGGTGTGGAGCAGTCTCCATTCCGTTTCCGCTGCTGAGCCGTCCTGCAAATAGGCGCGGACAATCCCCAGCAAGGCGTCGGCCAATGGTTGTTCTTCCGGCCGCAGATGTTCGTCAGTCAGCAGATCTTGTGTCGATTTCACATAGAGCCGCGCTTTCGACCCATCCCCTTTTTCCGCGTAATACCAAGCCAACCAAGCAGTGCTGGCAGGAGATTCCTGCCGCTCGCCCCGGTACCGGTAAATCCCCTTTCCCGTCGCAAGATGTTCTCCCATTTCCTGCACCGCCGCCACCATCACCAAGTCTTCCGGTGAAAACAAGCCGAATGGCATGACCGTCGCCAACAAATCGGCAGAAACTTCTCTTCGTTCGGGCGAACGAACGAGCATTCCCCCTGACAAACATCGTTCGAATACGTAATCGCGAATTTGCGTCATGACTTTTTGCACTTCATTTTTGCCGGTTACCCGTTTCACGGCGTTTAATGCGCCATAGACCATTGCCAAGTTGGAAGTGTGGATGCGGTCCCCATCTTCCCCCCATAGATTCGGACTCGGCTTATTCCATTTTTCGGAGAGAAAGACTACCCATCGATCCAGTGCAGACTGATGAGATTCCAAGAGTTTTCGGTTTCCCGTTCGTTCCACTTGCTGCAAAAACACCCAAATCCAGGAAGATACATCAGGAATCGTTTCTTCCAACTGGAACCGCGTGCCTTCGATAGGCTGCCACGCCTCTTCAAACCGGTTCTGCAGTTGTTTTTGATGAGCCTCCAACAGCTTTGCCACTGTGTTCATGATCGTCATCCTTCCAAACTTGATCGGCCACCGCTAATCGTCCCGGACGAAATCCGTTATCTGTCGCCAAAATGGAGATCGTCGATACGAATTCGGCACAAGCCCACGTCAATGGGTTAATAAAGGATCGTTTT
>JAGVBM010000421.1 GCA_020059765.1 Bacillota bacterium | reverse complement strand
TTTTTCTGCCAGTTGCTCAATGCATGCCACCGCTTTTGGCACCGTAAAAGTAATTTCAATTACTTTAATTCCGCCCTCAATGCTTCTTTCCGCAAATTCTCCAACTTGTGCAGCGGAATTTCCACGTAATACGGCTACAAGTTTTTGCGATGCGATTTGATTCAGAACATCCCATTTTTTCACAGGTATCTTCCCCTATCTCTCAATATCCCGGTTCCGAATCCCCAGAAATTGTTCCAGCTCTTCCTGAGTTGGCAAACCTTCGATGTCTCCTTGAAAGGTTACGCATCTCGCACCTACGGCATTTGCGATAATGGCCGCTTCCTCGACAGACATTCCTTTGATGACAGATGACAAAAAGCCTGCTGCGAAACCATCTCCGGCCCCTATCGTATCCACCACTTTCTGCACGGCAAATCCGGGTATTTGTTTGACAAAATCCCGTTCGATCAGCATGCATCCTTCTTCTCCGAGCTTAACGACCGTATGCGGAATGCCCATCCCTCGTATCATTTCAATCCATTCTTCACGCTTTGAAGTGTCAAACAAGAGACGCAATTCCTCAGCTCCGGGAAGGAAATAATCGGAACGGGAAGCCAGATCAAACAGTATGTCTCTTGCCTCTTCAATCGACCACAGCTTTAAACGAAGATTGGGATCGAAACTGATTTTGGTTCCGTTGTTTTTGGCGATATCAATCGCCTTCTGCAAGGTCGCTTTGGCACTTTCACTCAAAGTGGGAGTGATTCCGGAAATATGAAGAATCGCGGCTTCCGCAATATAGGATTCATCTAAATCGTCCGGCTGAATTTGGCTGAAGGCCGAACTTTTCCTGTAATAGAATACGTTGGGGTTTCCATGATCCTTCACTTCTTTGAACATAACCGCTGTCGCAAACTTTTCGTCAAACATCACCCGGGAAGTGTCGACACCTTCTCCCCGTATTTTTTTTAATAGAAAAGCACCAAAGGGATCTTTTCCCAAACGACTGATCCATCCTGCAGATATCCCCAGTCTTGCGGCGCCGATGGCTACATTTGACTCGGCTCCGCCCAAAGAACGCAAAAACAAGCTGGCATCTTCCAAAGATCCACCTGGAACCGGGGTCAACAGGACCATTGTTTCACCCAATGTTACAAGCTCCGGCATTCCTACACTCCCTCTTCGTCACAACGTGACCCCGCTTTTGAATATCGCAATCTCTTTAAACCCGTTCTGTTCATTTCTCGTTTGCACTTCTCCAGACGCAACCGCTGTTATATATTCAAAAAAATCGGCCTTGACCTCGTCCATGCTTCGTCCATCCAACAATTGTCCGGCGTTGAAATCGATCCACGTCCGCTTTTTTTCGCTTAGGCCCGTTGTTGTGGAAATTTTAACGGTTGGAACCGGCCCCCCAAATGGCGTTCCTCTTCCGGTCGTGAAAAGGACAAGCTGAGCGCCCGCAGCAATCAAAGCCGTAACAGAAACCAAATCATTGCCCGGTGCCTCCAGCAAATTCAATCCGTTTTTGGAAACGCGATGACCGTAAGAAAGAACATCGACTACACGAGTCGTTCCGCCTTTTTGCGTGCATCCCAATGATTTTTCTTCCAATGTGGTGATTCCGCCTTCCTTGTTTCCGGGAGAAGGATTTTCGTAGACGACTTGATCGTGTCGTAGAAAGTATGCTTTAAAATCGTTGATCAAGTGAACGGTTTTTTCGAATACAGCATCATTTTCGGCGCGATTCATCAAGATTGTCTCCGCGCCAAACATTTCAGGAACCTCCGTCAGAATGGTCGTTCCCCCGTAACGGACCAGCATATTGGAGAACTCCCCGACCAATGGATTCGCGGTAATGCCGGAAAACCCATCCGACCCCCCACATTTTAATCCCACGATCAATTTGGAAAGGGGCATCGGTTGCCGGACAAATGTTTCGGCGTACTCGACCAATTCTTCCAGAAGCTTTAAACCTTCCTCCAGCTCATCGTTCTCTTCCTGGACCGATAAGAATTTAACCCGCCTCGGATCATAGTCACCCAGAACCTTTTTGAATTCCCGAATGTTGTTGTTCTCGCATCCCAATCCAACGACAAGCACTCCGCCGGCGTTCGGATGATCGACCAACCCGGCCAAGATTTTTTGTGTATTCAGTAAATCGTCGCCCAGTTGGGAGCAGCCATAGGGATGTGAAAAATGGTGGATCCCGTCAACGTTGCGGTCTTTATATTGTTGACCGGCCAATTTGGCAAGCATTTCACAAGTTTTGTTTATGCAACCCACTGTGTTCAGTATCCAAATTTCATTGCGAATTCCAACTTTTCCTCCGTCACGCAAATACCCCGGAAAAGTGCGAGAATCGTGAGTTTCGTGAGTTTTGTAGGTTTCGTGACTTTCAACCGCTGCAGGTTGGTACTGATATTCCAAAATACCTTTCAGTCCGCTTTGCAAATTGTGCGTATGCACCCAATGGCCCGGATGGATCGTTTCCTTGGCGTTTCCAATCGACTGACCGAATTTTATTACATCTGTTCCGACGGGGATCATTTGAACAGCCATTTTGTGTCCTTTTGGAATATCTTCCAAAGCTGTGACTTGCAAATTGTTGATGAGGATTGTTTCCCCGCGTCTGATCTCTTGGAGGGCAACAATCACATTGTCCTGGCTGTTAATCTGAATAAAAGGCTGGGCCATTTTCCCGCACCTCACATCTGCAGAATCAAAATCGCCGGACGTAATACGATGCGATTTTGCACCTTGCATTCAATTTGCGGCCAATCTCCCGTTTCGGTAAGAATCTCGTTTTGTGTTTCGCCCACAAGAATCGTATCTTCCGATTTTGTTCCCCGAATCGTAGGATTCCAGGCATAGGCTTGATTCGCTTTTACAGTCTCCTGCAAACGATCTGTCGCTCTGAATTCCCGTGACAAGTAGCCCGTCAAACCGCCCTGATGATGAAAGGACCATTCTTTTTCATAGCCTAGCTCTCCGTATCGCTGCTTCAGACGAGAAAACATGTCGTTGATCTTGTTGCCGGGTCTTGTGCCAGCAATCAGTTCTGCATCAATCAAGGCAACATCATGCTGTTTTTTGGCCAGTTCTTCCGGCAAAGGTCCAAAATGAACCAAACGAGTCGCGGACACGATCAGCCCGTTTTTTCTTCCCCCAACGACCACCATCGCGTAGTTTTTTAGTGTGCGCTCGGTCGGCAGCGGGTGCCTGTATTGACCAGTGCGTTCATCAACCGCAACCAGTTGCAGCACCGGATCCACTCCCGCACGCAAACAATTGGCGGCCAACCGGGCGGCAATTTGTTTCTCGCTGTCCCCCTGCCGGATTTGACGGCAGGTCTTTTCCAGTACATTGGCGACAATCCGGCCTGTTTCCCGGTAGCGTTCCATCTCGAAGGAGGTCAGTTCCCAGCGCAATTTGGCAACTTCTCCCGCGACCTGTTGTTCCTCCATCCAACTGTTTCCTTGCAGGATTCGTCTGCAGATCTCCTTCTCTTGTTCAGGTTCGTACCAAGGAAATACATTCACATCAAACGCTGGGAAAAGCAGTTCTTCGCTCACGATCCGTTCTGCTTCAATATTATTGAACAAGAGGTGCGCACCGGACGGGGTCACCAATATTTTCCCGGAAGCCTGTTCGGAGGCGAGACCGATATGGCCTCTGCCCCCGGTCAGCCAGGAAAAACTGGCCAAGCTGGAAAACAGGATCCCTTCTGTCTGTTTTTCATCCAGCCAGCTGCGAATGCGGTTTAGTTTAACGGCAAGTTCTTCTGTCATTGCTGCATCAGCCACTTATGAGCCGACTGATCATAAGGTTTCAAATCACGTCCGGACCCGCCACCCAAGAACCAAAGATAATAAACTTGATAACCTCCTGCTGCAGCCACCGGGTGATACCCTTTCGGCAGCGCGACAGCGTCTCCGTGCCGGATGGCATAGGCCTCGTCCACCTCACCGTCTTCCGTATAGACAAGTTGTACCCCAAATCCTTGTTGCGGTTCCATCTGGAAGAAATAGATTTCTTCCATCTTGACCTCCTGATCGCTATCCACATCATGTTTGTGCGGCGGATAGCTGGACCAACTTCCCGGTGCGCTGTAGGTTTCACCGATCACAATCCGTTGCACGCGTCCTTCCCCGTTTGCCGCTATGATGTCGTGCACATCCCGTTTCCATGTGTCGCGACCCCGGTGATGGACAACCACTTCATCAGGCGAAATCAGGAAAGGCGTGAATTTTTCCTCGGCTTTTACTTTACAAACGCCGATCTCTACCGTTTTTCCGGCTGCTTCTGTCACTGCGAAGACGGTTTGGATCGGAATGTAAACAGAAGTGGCTTTTCCGGCAAACACATCCTTCCGTTCTCCGAGATTCTCCCATGTCTGCCCATCAACAGTAATCGTTGCTTTTCCGCCGAGGATAACCAACACAGTCTCAAAATTTCCCGTTTCTCCCTTGTATGCCTCTCCATTTTCCAAACGCAAGAGATCAAAATTCAAGTAGTCGAGTTCTTGGCAAGAGGGCCCTATGACGGTCTGATAGCCATTTTTGTTTTCTGCTTTATACCGCAGATTCATTGCAGATACCTCCGTTTTAATAGAATTATAGTACTTCGCTAAGATTGATGCCGTCGGTTAAAATCCGAGACAGATGTAACACAGTTCTTTCCTTTAAGCCCGCAATCTCTGTCAAATCGTCTCCCCACAGATCGCGATTCGTGAGAATTTGGTCTGCGATGGGTTCCAGATCTTCTGATTGCGACCAAACATCATGAAAAAAACGCAATGTTTGCTCATGGTCGCGGATCCTGTATTCCTGACTGTAGAACACCAGCAAAACTGCGAAAGAATAAACAAGAGTGGCAGGCAGCTGCTTGTATGCATGCACATATGACACCAATGTCGGCAGCAATCTTGTTCTGAATTTGGAAATCCCATTCAAAGAGATGTCCAGCAAGTAATGTTTTGCAAAGGGATTACGAAAACGTTCCAACACCGAATTGGCGAATTTTCGTTTTGTTTCTTCCTCCATGTTTACAACCGGCAGAATTTCTTCAAAAGTCCCTTTTATAACAAATGCATGGAGCAATGAATCTTCCATCACGTCCAGAACCGTTTGTTTGCCGGATAGGTAACCTGCCGCACACATCATGGTGTGTGCCCCATTCAGGATTTTGACTTTCAATTCCCGAAACGGGGTTACATCTCCCCAATGCACATTGAGACCCGCTTGTTTAAAAGGAATTTGTTCTTCGACGTAAGGATCGGAGTCAATCGCAAACAGATGGTAGGGCTCGCCTACGGTCAGCAATTCATCTTCATATCCAAGTTCTTCCTGAAACTGCTGAATGTTGTCTTTTGGATATCCGGTGACGATACGATCCACCAGCGTGGTGCAGAACCGGTTGTATTGGAGTACCCAATTTTTAAATTCACTCGGCAGTTCCCAGTGATCTGCCACTTTCAACACCATCTCCCGAAGAGTCGGCCCATTGTTCTCAATCAATTCACAGGGGATAATCGACCACGCAGCCTCAGGTGAACCTTGAAAGGTATTATACCGATGATAGAGACAAGCGGTTAATTTCCCCGGAAAGGACAACGGGGATTCTGCCGGATTGTACGGTTCTTCCGTATAAGCAATCCCTGCTTCCGTCGTATTGGAAAATACCATTTGAATTTCGGGGTTTTCCGCCAATTCAAGCAGCTGATTCCAATCCGTGTACGGATTGATTCCCCGTGAAACGGAGGCAATGATCTGTCTTTTGTCAATGACTTGGTTATCTTCAATTCCTCTTTGTACGAATGTGTACAATCCGTTCTGCGCGTTCAGTTTTGGCACGACTTTTCCATGCGGGGTCGGCTGAATCGCCACAATTCGTCCGTTAAAAATACCCTGTCGGTTCATTTCATGGACCATCCAATCCACAAATCCGCGCAGAAAATTCCCTTCTCCAAATTGAATCGCTTTTTCCGGCAATCTCATAAACCGCTCCAACATCTCGTGATCAGCGAGTTGACCGGATTGAACCAACTCATTGTTTAATCTGTGCACCGGTACCTCTCCTATCCGAATTAAATTGTCATGGCCCCAAAACCGCCATCAACGCGGATCAAGGATCCTGTCACGAAACCCGATGCTTTTTCCGACGCCAACCATACTGCAGTGCCTTGCAACTCTTGGGGATCTCCAAAGCGTCCCAAAGGTGTATGCCTAAAAATGGATTCCACCCGCTCCGGAGACAAAATTTTCCGATTTTGTTCAGCAGGAAAAAACCCCGGAATGAGCGCATTGACACGAATCCGGTGAGGAGCCAACTCCCGGGCCAAATATTTTGTTACACTGTTAACCCCCGCCTTTGAAGCAGAGTATGTGAATACACGCGATAGAGGAGGATCGGAGGAGACAGACGAAATGTTGATGATGCTGCCTCCTTCCCCTTGTTCAATCATCTGTTTCCCAAAAATTTGACAAGCCAGAACCACACTTTTCAAATTCACGTTCATTATGTCGTCCCATTCGTCCATGGACAGTTCCAAAAATGGGGTGGCACTGTTTTTTCCGGGAGAATTCAGCAGCACGTCAACTCGTCCTGTCCAAGCCAACACTTCCTGCATGACTCTTTCCAGATCTTGCTGCTTTGTAGCGTCAGCCTGAAAACATTTGGCGCTGCCACCGGCTTCTTCAATCTCGGAACGTACTTTTTCCGCTTTCTCCATATTCCGTCCGACTACCGCAACATCAGCACCATAAGCTCCCATGGCCACAGCCATTGTTCCTCCCAATACACTTGTTCCACCGATGATGACTGCCGTTTTTTCGCTCAAATCAAACAAATCCATGCAAATCATCCTCCTTTCTTCCCAGCGCATTCTCATTTATCTCTGCAGTTGTTTTCGATATTCCGAGGGCTTGAGGCCGGCATTTTTTTTAAACGCATGACTGAAATAAGTCAAATCGGAATATCCCAAACGATTAGCAATTTCAGAGATCAGCAGGTCTGTTGTGGCCAAAAGCCGTTTTGCTTCTTCAATTCGCAATTCCATGACATAATCGACAAAATTGGTGGCCACTTGCTGTTTGAACAATTGACTCAGATAACTCGGGTTCAGATGAACTTTGCGTGCTGCCTCGACCAGAGAAACCTTGCTCAATGGGGTTTCGCGGATATATTCAAGGACCTTCTTAATCGCCGAAGTGTAATGAAGGTCTGTGCTTACCGGGAATGGTGTGCTTTGTTTTCGTTGTGCGGTCCACTTTTCCAAACTTGCTTTCATGTCTGAGATCTCAACCGGTTTTAGCAGATAATCAAATACTCCCATTCTCAGTCCTTCCCGAATCAACTCAAAGTCATCATACACACTGATGATCATGACATCCGGTCGGAGCCCTTGTTGGCGAATCTCCTTTGCAAGCACCAATCCGTCCATCAGAGGCATTCGAATATCAGTCAAAACCAAGTCCGCCTCGTTCGTTTTCAACCAATGCAGTGCATCCTGTCCGTTTGCACACTCCTGTACAACGACAAACGGCAAGTCCGTCTTTTCAACCGTCCACTTCAGTGCTTTGCGAACCCACCGTTCATCATCCACCAGCAAAATTTTATTCATCCCGTTTCACCGCCAATGATCTCTATGCTAATCGGCAATCGGATGCATACGTTCGTACCCTGCCCCTCCCTGCTGTCAATCCTTACCCCGTATTCGTCGCCAAACAGATGCACAATCCTCCGATGTACGTTCACAATCCCAATATTGGCACCTCCCTCAGTCGCGTCTTTTTGTTTTATATTTCGAACAATCTTTTCCAATGCATCTTTGGTTATGCCCTTCCCATTGTCTGAAACCTTGATTTCAAATGTTTTGTCGGTATCCTGTATCACCGTGATTCCAATTGACAACTTGTTTTGTTTAGGCTTCAGCCCGTGCACAAAGCAGTTTTCAACCAAAGGCTGCAAGGAAAATTTTACAATCGGCAGATTCTTTGCCCAATCGGGAATCACAAACTCGTATTCGAACATTCCTTCAAAACGAAATTGTTGAATCTGCAGGTAAACTTCACAAAATTTCACTTCCTCCCCCAAGGTAACTGTTGGGGAATGATTCTGCAGATTGTATCGAAGCAACAAACTCAAAGAAGCAGCCATTCTTGCGATATCTTCCAAATTTTTGTCCAGCGCCATGCCGCGGATGGTTTCCAACGAATTATATAGAAAATGCGGATTGATCTGAGATTGAAGCACTTTCAGTTCCATTTCTTTTTGTCTCAACAGCGCCTCTGTCTCGCGCAATTTTGATACATAGACTTCATCCAACAGGTTTGATATTTTTTGCACCATCTTGTTAAATCCGTCAGACAACTGCCCGATTTCGTCTTTTGATTCCACAGGGACTTGTTCAGTAAAATTTCCAGTTTCCACATTTTTCATGGATCGCTGCAATCTCTTGATGGGACGCACAAAACTTGAAGTAAAACTCGCTCCCAGCATATACGCGATTCCCAAAGCGATGAGAACAGTCCAAAAAATGGTTTGTCCGATATGCGCAACGCCTTTGGTCAAATCACGGTATGGAATTGACGTGACAAATCTCCAATTCAAAGTGGGCGAAACGCTGAAAGTAACGAATTTTTTCCCTTGGTTGTCAGTGACAAACGACCCGTTGTCCTGCAGAAGCATGAGATCAACATTGTCAAATTTCGCTTTCTTTCCCAGTTCCAAATATTCCGGATGGTAAACATAATGGCCTTCAAAATCTACGATAGAAAAAAAATCATTCTTCCTGAAAGTGACCTTGTCCGCTATTTCTTGAAGTCTTCGAAAATTAATATCAATGATCAACATGCCGACCGGTTCCAATGTACGTGCACTATGCACACGTTTAACAAGTGAAATTACCGGTTCTTTGCGATCAGGCCACCGGATCACACGACTGATTAACATCGGAGAGCCGTTGACCGGTACGGAAGAATACCAATACTCGTTTTGTAATTCTGCTGCCGGGTAGGGACTCAGACTGCCCAAAGAGTCAATCACTTGAAGATTATCTGTCATGACCGTTATATTCGTGATGTCAGGTCTCGAATATGCTGTTTTTTTAAGCAAATTCTGGACTGAATTGCGGATTGAACTTTGTTCCACTTCCTCAATCGATCGCATTCCCAAAAACGTGATCATGTCGGGATCGTTTACAATCTTTAATGCGTCAATTTCAAAATCATGCAAATAATATTCAATATGTGTTTTTACCTGCTCAATCAACTGTAAATTATATTGACGCGCTTCGATCTCCAATTCCTGCGAGGAACGATGATAGGAAATCGTACCGACTGCCAGCATCGGGATGATAACCAAGATCGCAGACAAAACAAACAATCTCGTTGTCAACGGCAAATATTTCAGGGGGATCATCCGATTAATAAAGTCTTCTATCTTCTTCCATAACTGCTTCATGGTCTACCCCCTGCTGCAAATTCTTCTCTAAACTATCTTCTGCAAATAAGCCCAACTCCCTTTTCACCCGAATGTCATTAAAGATTTGAAGCCCGGAGGAACTCGTACGAGTTCCTCCGGGACGCGTGTAAACAGATTACTTCCGCGCTTTATCAATTGCATCCATAACATCCTTATATTCTTTTCCGTACTTTTCAACCACAGGCTTTACAGCTTCTTGCCACGGTTTGACATCCTGCACTTCCGTAATGGTTATACCTGCAGCTTTCAACTTTTGTTCCGATTCTTTTTCGAATTTTGTCCACGATTCTTTTTGTGTTTTTACGGAGTCAAGCGCCGCTTGCTTAATAATCTTGCGATCTCCTTCCGACAATTTGTCCCAGGTGATTTTACTGAT
>JAGVBM010000150.1 GCA_020059765.1 Bacillota bacterium | reverse complement strand
CATTCCCAATCTTGAACGCCATCGTCCCACCTCCGAGAACACGGATGTTCGAGTGCCGGCGTTCGCGCATGGACGCGCGGACATTAGCCGGCCTTCCGATAGATTTTTGCATACCGAGTGCCGGCGTTCGCGCATGGACGCGCGGACGTTAGCCGACTGTACACAAACGAAAGAACACAGGCGGCAGCCTGTGTCAGATCAACACATATTGTATCATGATTCATCGAGAGAAACAATGAAAAACTATCCTTAAAAAGTAACCAGGAATCATTTACCTTTCTTGCCCCCTCAATTCTTCTTCTGTCACTCCCAAGACAAGGGAGATTTTGCCCAACACATCCTTGGAAGGTTCACGCGTGCCGCGTTCAATGCCGCCCACGATGGCAATCGAAATGCCCAGCAACTCGGCAAGCTCTTGCTGCGTCAAGTTTTTCAGTTTTCGATATGCACGCAATCGTTTACCAAGGGCTTCTCCCATCGGTGGACCCCTTCCTTTCCTGAAACTTGCTCAGCCATCTCATGTACGGTTATTCTCAGCAACGGATGCACCCAGTCCGGTGCGATATCTCGCAGGGGTAAAAGCACGAATGCCCGTTCATGCAAGAACGGATGAGGAACGATTAATGTTTCCGTATTTATTATCAGTCTACCATAAAATAAAACATCAATATCAATCGTTCTTGGTCCCCATTTTATTTCCCGGACTCGTCCGAGCTCAGTTTCAACCGCCAATGCCCGTTCGAGCAACTTTTCAGGTGTCAGCGTTGTTTTGATATGCAGCGCCATATTCAAAAAATCCGGTTGGTTCGTATATCCGACCGCCGCCGTTTCAAATACCGGGGATTCTTGCACCACGGTTATTCCTTCCGTCATCTGAAGGGCTTTGATCGCGCTTCGCAAATAGTGTTGACGATCCCCCAGATTGGAGCCCAACGCCAGATATGCATCCATGGTTTTTCATCCCCGTTCCCGTTCAATCTCCACGGCTGCCCCTGCAAGAATTCCTTCGATGGGAGGCATCACCTTTGTTACCTTCACATTGACTTTAGCCACTTCGGCAAATTGATCCAATAACCGATTTGCTATCGTCTCCGCTACGGTTTCCACCAGATTGTAGCGTTCCAATTGAGCCGTTTTTTTGACGATTTCATAGATCTGGACGTAATTGAGCGTATCTGACAGTTCGTCCGAATGTCCAGCCCGCCGCAAGTCCGTATGCAACGTTACGTCGACCAAGAACTTCTGCCCCAGCTTCGCCTCTTCTTGAAAAACACCGTGATAGGCGTAGAATTCCATTTGTTGCAAACAGATCTTGTCCATCATACCCTCCTGACCATCACATCGGTCATTCTCGCAACCCGCGTCATTTGTTTTACGTCATGTACCCGAACAAGATCCACCCCCTGCGCGATCCCGAGGGCAACCGTGGCTGCAGTGCCTTCTACCCGTTCCTCGACCGGCAGGTGCAATGTGTTGCCGATGACCGATTTTCGCGAGGTTCCCAGAAGGACAGGATACCCCAAACTGCAGAAGTCGTCCAGATGGCGCAATACAGCGAGGTTATCTTCGTACGTCTTACCAAACCCGATTCCAGGATCCAGAATCAAGTTTTCGTCGCGAATGCCCGCTTCTTTGGCAATCTCGATTGATTTCCTAATTTCCCGGATGACACCGTTCATCACATCCGACGAGAACGGTTCATGCCGGTTGTGCATCACAATAACGGGTACATCCAATTCGGCGCATATGCGCGCCATGTCAGGGTCTTGTTGCAATCCCCACACGTCATTGACCATCGCAGCCCCTGCTTGCACAGCCGCTTTTGCGACCGAGGCCTTGTACGTGTCAATCGACAGCGGCACCTGAACTTCCTTGGACAACCGTTCGATCACCGGAATCACGCGTCGCATTTCTTCTTCGGCATCAACTGGGGTATGACCCGGACGGGTGGATTCACCGCCGATATCCAGAATGTCCGCACCGTCTTCCACCAATTGCAGAGCCTGCCGAACCGCATCTTCCACATCGTAAAATTTGCCGCCGTCCGAAAAAGAATCGGGTGTCACATTGACGATCCCCATGATTAATGTTCTCTCTCCCAACGGCAATTGATACGGGCCGCACTGCAGGCCTGTCCGCTGCCCAGTCCGCTCCGCCGCCTGCAGCACGTATTCCAGTTCAACCGCCAGTCGCTTGAGCCCAAAGGGCTGCATCTGCAATTTGGGGAGAACAATCTCAAACTGGCGCAAGGTCCCGAACAACACCATCGATGACTGTTCAATCGACAAAGCGGCCACATCACGGTGAACTGCCGCATCCCCCCCTGCCGCCAGCATCTCCTGCTTCAAGATGTTGGCCGCTTTTAAGCCGATCCGATCAATGCGAATCGTGATCATGCGACCCTTCTTCGCCATAATCCGATTGCCGACCGGTGTCGAACCAATCTGCTGAAACTCCCGCAGCAAATGTTCTTCCGACTTGACATGTATGAGATAGGGATTAAATTCCACCTTCCAACGCCCCTTTGTAAGCATCCATCAACATTTGTGTAACAGGCCCGGGCACCAGCGGGTATCGGATTGACTCAATAGAGCGAATTGGAATGATGCCAACCAAAGAGTTCGTGACAAACCCTTCCGCAAAATCGGCCAGTTCCCCCACGCCAAAGGCTTTCTCATGCACCGGTATTCCCAATTTCTTGCTTAATTTTATCACATATGCGCGAGTAACTCCCGGCAAAATTCCCGTCTCCAAGGAAGGGGTTGCAAGCATCCCGTCAATGGCAAAAAACAGATTGGAAACAGTTCCTTCGGCAACTGCTCCCTTGTCATTCAACATGATCCCTTCCGCATATCCCCGATCGTCCAATTCCCAAATTCCCGCCAATGAGTTCAAATAATTAAGGGATTTGACCCGGTCACCCGTTTCAGGAGAATTGCGGACCGTGCGCAGCACGCAAAGATCCCGTCCTTGCTGGTAGACTTCCAATGCCGGCAAAATCAGTTCTTTGGCGAAGATGAGAATCGTCGGTTCGCCAAACGTCCCGCGAACACCCATAGGTCCTTTCCCTCGGGTCACAGTAACGCGAACATACGCATCCTGCAGGCGATTATCTTTCAGCAGCACCGTGATTGCATCTTGAATCTCTTCAACCGACGGCAAAAAAGGGATTCGCAAATCGGCGGCGGCACGACGCAGCCGTTCCATATGTTCATGTAACAGAAAAACCTGTCCATGATAGGTGCGCATCGTTTCAAATACCCCATGACCATACAAGAATCCATGATCGAGAACAGACACGGCTGCCTGCTCAAGCGGCACAAGTTGTTGATTCAGCCATACTTTCATCGCTGCATCTGCCCCATGGCCAGTTTGTTGAAGTTCGTTAACAATTCTTTTCCGTATTCGGTCAGAATCGCCTCCGGATGAAATTGAACACCTTCCACCAGATAGTTCCGATGCCGGATGGCCATAATTTCCCCACCCTCCGTCCAAGCGGAAACTTCCAACTCATCAGGCAGCGAACCCCGGTCAACGACTAAAGAATGATACCGGGTGGCGCGAAACGATTGGGGAATCCCCTGAAAAATCGTTTTGCTGTCATGCTGGATCTCGGAAGTTTTACCGTGCATCGGCTGCTTGGCGCGAACCACTCTCCCGCCGAATGCCTGGGCTATCGTTTGATGGCCCAGACAGACACCGAGAATCGGAATTTTTCCAGCCAAATCGCGAACAAGCGACAGAGAAATGCCAGCTTCGTTCGGTGTGCACGGTCCCGGTGAAATGACGATCCAATCCGGCGACAAACGGACAATGTCCGCCATAGTGATCCGATCGTTTCGCCTGACCATCAGTTCTTCTCCCATTTCCCCCAGATATTGCACCAGATTGTAAGTGAATGAATCGTAATTGTCGATCATCAAGATCATGCTTCTACCCCCACGTGCGCCTGTTCAAAAGCCAGCCAGAGAGCCTCCGCTTTCCGCAGCGACTCCTTGTATTCCCGCTCCGCAACGGAATCAATGACCACCCCGGCCCCGGCCTGGACATGGGCCATCCCGTCTTTCACCACCATTGTGCGGATGGCGATATTGACCTCCATGTCTCCCGCAAACGACAGCCAACCGATAGAGCCCGTATATACCCCGCGCCGCATCGGCTCCAACTCTTCAATAATTTCCATCGTCCTGATCTTCGGCGCCCCCGTAATCGTTCCGCCGGGAAAAACAGCTGCCAACAGATCCACCCCATCCATTTCATCCCGCAGCTTCCCCGAAATATGAGAAACGATATGCATCACATGGGAATACTCTTCGATCCCCATCAGTTCATCCACCCGCACACTGCCGTATCGGCACACCCGGCCCAAATCGTTTCGTTCCAAGTCCACCAGCATGATGTGTTCGGCTCGCTCCTTCTCGTTGTCAATCAATTCTTGCATCATGCGCAAATCATGTTCCCGGTCGCCGGTCCGTTTCCGGGTGCCGGCAATCGGGCGGGTCTCCGCAAGTCCCTCACGCAGCCGGACCAAGAGCTCGGGAGACGAACTGACGAGCGTTATGTCCGGAAATTCCAGCAGCCCCATATAGGGCGATGGATTGATGCGGCGCAACTGATCGTAGATCTGCTGCCCCGATACTCTGACAGGTCTTGATTCCCGCAGCGACAAATTAACCTGAAACACATCGCCGGCACGTATGTACTCCTTGACGGTTTCCACCGCCATCAGAAACTCGCGCTTGTCCATCGAGAAAGACCGATTGGCAAAACTCCCCGTGTCATCCCCAGGTCCTTTCGCCATGGGTTCGCTGCCGCGCGGATCTCTGTCCCATCCCATCCTCGGTACTGCGGGGTGATTCTCGTCGTTCAGCCACGCTTCCATTTCGTCAAAAGTTTGTTGGACAGTCTCCAATTCTTCTACAGATGCCAAATTGAACACCAAATAAAGGTCGTCTGTCACATGATCTTTAACCATCAACCAAACGGGCTCCAGCAGATAGACATCCGGCGTCGCCAAATCGTCAGCGGCCCATTCCGGCAGCCGTTCGATCGAACGGACCCAATCATAGGAAAAGAAGCCAAATGCCCCACTCATTACAGGAGGCAGCGAAACAGATTCGACCTGCCCGAATGGCGGAAACGATAGCTTGCCCCATTCCTCCCTGGACGGTGACCGGCGTTCCTGCAGCCAGTCGCGAAGTTCAGTGAGAGAATCTCCTCCCTTTAACCGCAAGATTCCTCGCGGTTTGCCCCCGATATAACTATATCGCCCCATTTTCCCGCTTTCCAACAAAAACCGGTGCGGATGATCCGGTGTCCGTAAATAAATATCCCAGGGGGAAAGCTTCGAACTCAGTTTCTTCCAAACCGGGACTCGCTTATATCGAGTAAGCAAAAGTTTAATTTCCGAAGAAAACGATTTCAATCTAGGTTCCATGTCACGCCTCATTCCGTCTGACCAGTTTTTCCTGCATCGTATTCATTCTATAGGATACCATGTCTGGCCTCTGGGAAAAAAGAAAAAGTCCGGGTTCGCAGCCCGGACTTGGACAACTTATTCAAATTGAAACAACGGAGTGGACAGATATCGTTCGCCGGTTGACGGAGCTACCGTAACCACTTTCTTTCCGGCCCCCAACTTCTTGGCGACTTGCAGCGCGGCAAAAATGTTGGCACCGGTTGAGATACCGACGAGAATTCCTTCTTCCCGCGCCACTTTGCGCGCATGCTCAAAGGCGACTTCATGATCGACCTGCATGATCTCGTCCACCACTTCCAAATCCAATGTATCCGGGACAAACCCGGCGCCGATTCCTTGGATTTTATGAGGACCTGGCTGGCCTCCCGATAGAACCGGAGAAGCGGAAGGTTCCACTGCCACAATCCAAACATGGTCACCGACTTCTTGTTTTAGAACTTTTCCGACTCCGGAGATGGTTCCTCCCGTTCCCACTCCTGCCACAAACGCATCGACCTGACCGCCCATGTCTGCAAGGATTTCACGCGCCGTCGTTTCCCGGTGGATTTTTGGATTGGCCGGATTTTTAAACTGCTGCGGGATAAAATATCGAGGATTCTCCGCTTTTAACGCTTCCGCTTTCTCAATTGCACCTTTCATTCCCTGTGCACCCGGAGTCAGAACCAATTCCGCCCCGTATGCCCGCAACAAATTCCGTCTTTCCACAGACATCGTATCCGGCATGACGAGGATCGCCCGGTACCCTTTGGCGGCTGCCATCATGGCGAGTCCAATCCCCGTGTTTCCGGAAGTGGGCTCCAAAATGGTGTCACCGGGTTGAATAATACCCTCTTTTTCCGCCTGCTCGATCATCGAATACGCAATCCGGTCTTTGACCGACCCTCCAGGATTAAAAGATTCAAGCTTCAGATAAATATCAGCCTGGTCCGAACCGGTAACCCGGTTCAATTTTACAATCGGAGTGTTGCCGATTACCTCGGCAATCGAATTTGCCACTCGCATGACGAAACCTCCCTCTCCCTCAGAAAAAATTATCCGATAAAACAAATTGGTTTTATATGAATTTTAATCTTTCTTTCCGAGAACGTCAATCAAACTTTCCAAGTCTTCGACGGTAAATTGGTACTTCTCTTTACAAAAAGAGCATACAAGTTCAGCCCCCTGATTTTCTTCCGCCAAACTCCTAAGCTCCGCTTCGCCGAGAGAGATCAAGACGCTTTCCAACCGATCCCTGCTGCAGGTGCACGTGAACGCAATCTCCGTTCGCTCCAGAAATCGAACCTCCCCCGGAATCAATTGTTGGATAATGTCTTCCGGTGTCGTCCCTTCTGACAACAACGAAGTCACATTGGGGATCTTCGCCAATTCGGTTTCAATGTATGTAAGATCTTCGTCCGAAACACCGGGCATAACCTGCACAATAAATCCGCCTGCCGTTTTTACACTGTAATCCCGATCCACCAACACCCCGACTCCCACTACAGACGGAGTTTGTTCACTCTGCCCAAAATAATAGGCAAAGTCTTCGCCGAGTTCCCCCGATACGAGTTCCACCGATCCGCGGTACGGTTCCTTCAGCCCCAAGTCCTTTATTACATTTAAAAACCCATCGGTTCCCACTGCGCCGGCTACGTCCAATTTCCCTCCCGCATTCAGCGGCAAATCGACCTGCGGATTGGATGCATAGGCCCGCACCTCTCCTTTTGCGTTGGCATCCACCACAACTTGGCCAATCGGTCCGCCTCCTTTGATTTGGATGGTCAGACGGTCATTTCCCTTCAACATGATTCCCATGACGGCACCGACCGTCGCCGCCCTCCCCATGGCAGCAGTCACCACCGGTGACGCTTGGTGACGATGCTGCAATTCGTTCACCAAATTCGTAGTGACCGCGCCAAATGCCCGAATTTTGCCGTCTAAGGCCGTAGCGCGGACAATATAATCATTCACGAACAAATCCCCCTTATTTAATCATACACTTCCGTTATGGTAACACAATTTGTCAGTTTCTTTCATGTTCCTGCGTTGGCCCATAAAGAAAACTTGGCTTCGCCAAGCCTTTAGGCGCAGGCGAACCAAAGTTCTTCCCCGCCCAAATGCAAGCATTTGGGCGGGGACCCTTGTTGCCCTTATACTTGTTACCTTGAAAACTTATAAATTCGAACAAGAATAAAGAAAAAATGGACCTTATCAGGCCCAATGAGGAAGGTGTTAAAGAAGGTGGTTATTGACAAATAAGATGCT
>JAGVBM010000393.1 GCA_020059765.1 Bacillota bacterium | reverse complement strand
TCTTGCGTGTTGTCTTTCGCGACCAAGCGGTGGGCGACCGTTTCCGGTTGAACCGCCGACAAAATAATATGGTCACTGTCCGTGATAATCACGGCCCGGGTGCGTCTTCCATACGTAGCATCGATCAGCATACCCCGATCGCGGGCTTCCTGAATAATCCGTTTGATGGGAGCCGACTCTGGAGACACAATCGAAATGATCCGATTCGCCGATACAATGTTGCCAAACCCAATATTAATCAATTTTATACTCACCTGAATTCCTCCCAATTCGATGTTCAGCTAGATTCGATGTTCAGCTAGATTCCTTACTCCACGTTTTGCACTTGTTCGCGAATCTGCTCCAAGACGCTTTTCGCTTCGACAACAAGCTGCGAAAGTGTCAAATCGTTGGCTTTGGAACCGATCGTATTGACTTCCCTGTTCATTTCCTGCACGAGAAAATCCAGTTTCTTACCGACAGGTTCAGTCAACTGCAAAGCGGCTTGAAACTGACCGATGTGGCTTCGCAAACGAACAATTTCTTCATCGATATTGGCCCGTTCCGCAAAGATTGCCGTTTCCGTCAGCAAACGGGATTCATCAAGTTCGTTCAGACCGTCGACCCATTCCTGCAAACGTTTCAACAACCGACTCCGATATTCCTGCACGACCGCTGGGACTCGTTCCATCATCTGATCGGTCAAATCGGCAAGCCTGTCAAGGCGTTGGCTGAAATCTCCCGCCAACTGCTCCCCTTCGCGGCTTCTCATTGCGGCAAGTTTCCGAACCCCTTCCGTGACAGCTTGCATGAATGCGCTGCCAACTCGATCCGTGTCCAGTTCCGCCTCGCGAACCTGCATGACGCCGTCAAATTGCAGCAGCTGCGCGACCGATAAATCAGCGGGAACCCCCAACTCGGAGGCCAATTGACTTCCAGTTTCCGTAATTGCGGCTGCCAACTGCCGGTCGATCACGATCTTGCTGCTGTCTCCGGACAGACGCTCATAGGTTATGTATACTTCGATGCGTCCCCGCTTGATCTGACTGGCGATCAACTTCTTGACTGCCTCTTCCAATGCCAGCAGTTCGCGTGACATTCGGATGGTGATTTCCGCATAACGGTGGTTGACCGCCTTCAACTCGGCCACCACACGGTATTCATCCTGCACAGCTTCTCCGCGACCATACCCCGTCATGCTTCGAATCAATGGAAACCCCTTCTTTCAGTGATTCTTATTTTACTCCAAATCGTCACCTGCAGACAAGTTTTTCTCATTTTTTCTCGCAAAATCTCCTCTTCACGAATGCTGTGAATGTCAAATCTTCTTAATAATTGCCGTTTCCCGGCTCCGAGTCCCCCCAAAATGAAGAAAAACCCCTGCCTACTGCGGCAGGGAACTCGTAAGCGTATCTTTACACTCACCAATAACAGGTGATTGGAAGGATTAACGGGGATAGGAGAATTTGGCGCGGCGGCGGATCGCCCGATTGCCCGCCCGCCTGGCAGCCAGCGAGAAAGTGGGAATTCCGGCTGTCGTCAGCACCCACGCCCAATCCATCACGTTCAACGGCACTGTCTTGAAAATCGGCTGCATCGACTCGATGTAAATCACACCGACCAGCAAGAAAGCCGAGACCATGACCGACGCAATCAGCCAGGGATTCTCGAATATGTTGCGGGAGAAAATTCCCCCGTCTACGCTGCGGCAGTCAAACACTTGGATCAATTGGGCCATGACCAGCGTGGCAAAAGCCATCGTTTGCGCCTTTGCCAAATTGGCGGGATCGTCGGCGTAGGTCATCCAGAATACGGCCAAGGTGACCAATCCGATCAAGATGCCTCGGGACAGGATCTTAAATCCCAATCCGCGGGCAAAGATACTTTCTTTCACGTTTCGCGGCGGTTTCTGCATGATGTTTTTCTCAGACGGATCGACCCCTAAGGCAATCGCCGGCAATCCGTCGGTTACCAGGTTGACCCACAGAATCTGAATCGGCAAGAGGGGCAGCGGAAGTCCGGCCAGCATAGCGAGAAACATGGTGAGAATTTCCCCGACGTTGGATGCGAGCAAATAGCGGACGAATTTGCGGATGTTGTCGTAGATTCCCCGCCCTTCTTCGATGGCCGCGACGATCGTTGCAAAATTGTCGTCGGACAGCACCAACGCCGATGCTTCTTTCGCCACATCTGTGCCTGTACGGCCCATGGCAATTCCGATGTCTGCCGCTTTGATGGCAGGCGCATCATTCACTCCGTCACCGGTCATCGCCACCACGTGCCCGTTTTCTTGCAACGCTTTGACAATCCTTAATTTGTGCTCGGGCGACACGCGGGCGTATACATAGATCTCTTCCACCCGTTTTTTCAGTTCCTGGTCGGACATCATTTCCAACTGCTTGCCGTTGATCACTCGGCCGTTTGACGGCAGGATGCCGATTTGCCGGGCAATCGCCTCCGCCGTAATTTGATGGTCGCCAGTGATCATAACCGTTTTGATCCCGGCCCGTCTGCAAGTTCGAATCGCTTCATACACTTCCGGACG
>JAGVBM010000120.1 GCA_020059765.1 Bacillota bacterium | reverse complement strand
TGTCATCCACAGCCTTGACGGCTACGGAATTTGCATCTTTATTTTTGCCGCTGTTGTAGTCCGTGCCGCCTTTGATCCAAGCTACCATGAAAGCGTATTGGGATTTGGTTTCCGGTGCCAATGTACGCTTCCACGCAAATTCAAAGTCGCCGGCTTTCACAGGCGAGCCGTCAGCATATGTGAGGCCGTCACGAAGCGTAATCGTATAGGTCAAGCCGTCTGCCGAGATCTTCGGGAGTTCTTTTGCAAGACCCGGTGTTGCCTTGCCGTCTTTGTCCAGACGATACAACCCTTCGTTGAATGCGTTCAGCATCGTAAATGCAGCACTTGCCGTCGCTTTGGAGTTGTCCAGTGCGGGCGGTTCTGCCCTGAAGCCGATGTTCAATTCCTGTTTTGCAGCAGGAGCGCCGCCGCCTTGGTTCGGCTCGGTTGTTTTTCCGCAACCTGCAGCAACGCCGCCCACCATGGTCAGCGCAACTGCCGTTGCAAGCCATTTGTTGGCTTTCATACTTTTTCCCCCTTTAATTTCAGTTCTTTATATGGTCAGGTGCCGGAACGAAAAACACGTCCTTTACCTAATACCCGGAAATTCATCCTGTTTTCTGCAAAACGTAAAACGAATTTTTCAACAATTCGGTTTAATAAGGACGTGTTAAGCAAACTTAAAATCACAAATCGATTATAGCCAAAATCGACCCAAGCGTCTACTGTTAAATTTCAATTCAGTACCGGTATCTTTAAGCTTACACGAATGCAATCAACCTTATGAATCTATCATAAACCATTTGTCAACCACAATCCGGTCAGCAGCCGAATCACCCCCACCCGTTATCGCAGCCGATTCAGATAGACCTGCAGCGCATATAATGTATGAATCCCCCTTGCGTCCAACTCCTGCAAGAAACGGTGCCAAATATGGGCGGTCAATTGTGCGTCCGCCAAGGAACGATGACGGTTGCACAGAGGGATCTTGTAATAATCCGCCAGTCTTTCAAGAGAATGATTCGGCCAGGCAGGAAACAGATGATACGCCACCTGCATCATGTCGATCACATGATGGCGCAGCTTGCATTGACAGCAGCGCCGCAGCTTGAGATTGATAAAATTCAGATCAAACGCGGCAGGATGAGCAACCAACACGCGGTCGCCAACAAAATCGAGAAATTCGGGCATCAGGTACAGGAGGCTCGCTGCCTGATCCGTTTGTTGCCGCGTGATGGCCGTCAATTCCGTGATGGTCGACGGAATCTCCCGATACGGATTGACAAGCCGATCAAAATAAGGCTCCCGATCCATCGTCTTCCCGTCCGTCGTGACGGCTGACAAGGCAATGATTTCATCTCCCGCAAAGGGATAATAGCCGGTTGTTTCCGTGTCGAAAACGGCATACCGGACAGCGGCAAGCGGTTGGCCGGTTAACGTCAACGGTTCATGCGACAAAATCTTCTCACGGAGTGAATCAACCATGTCTTCCGTTACATCGGGCGGCAATTCAGGTTTTCCGGAAGACATTCGTTTGCGGATTTGATCGAGCAGTTTCAACATCACACGGAATACCCTTCCAATTGGAACGCGTGAACCATAAACGCCTGCAGGTCTTTTGTCGCATGGAACAATCCCTTGATCCGCTGTCGTTCCCCTTTGCTTACTTCGCCCAACTCGATTTTGCGAATACCTTCCACCCGATACCTCATTAATTCTTCATAAGTCTCCCGATAAAGCTCAAATTCCTCTTGCCGAAAAACGCCTGCCGCTGTCAGTGCGGTCAACCGTTCCAGCGAGTTCACCTGAGGCAATCCGTGTTTTAAACTCAAGATCCGCAGCGCATTGACGAAATGAACGCCGAGACGGGTTTTCAGATCCAGTTCCCGTTCAAACCATCCCAGATGGAGCTGGGAATTCACATCATCTGTCAGCAGACGGTGCAGAAAACCCGGCACATTTTGCACCAAATACAGGACATGCAGGCGGAGTTCGTGGGCAAACTCAAAAGTTCCGTAAATCGGACGGAAATCAAGAAAAATGGTGAGATTGCGAACTCCTTGCATGTCAGGCTGCAGGATCCATTCCGCCAGTTCAGTCTTCCAAACGGACAACGGTTTTCGCCAAACCGGATTGCTGGCCATAACGCCGCCCGGACATTTGGGGAATCCGAAGGATTCCAGAGCGAGAGCGGCTTTTTCCGCAAAAACGGCAAAATACTTCTCCGTTTCCAGCCGGGAATGCTCCGGCGGATCGCGAAATATCAACGCATTATCCTGATCGGTGCGGCGGGGTTGTTCCATCCGCCCGCCGCTGCCCATTTGCAGCCAACAATATGGAACCGGCGGAGAACCGTATCCTTCCTGCTGCAGCTCGTTTTCAATCATATGTAAAATTCTGCGGTGAATTCGATCGTCATAATCGGCGATGACTTTGCAAATGTCGGCTGCCCTCATGCCTTCCTCTTTCATCCGATCCGCCAGTTCATCCACACGGTCTGCCAAGAGGTACAAATCCTGCAATTGCCCGGCTTGTTCGATGCGGCACGTCAAGTCCAGCGCATGATGGCTTTTGGCATCCAAGAGGTCTTTCATCGTCACAATCCCTGTCAATCCCTTTTCGTCGGCAACCGGCAAATGGCTGATCTTTTGATTCATCATGCTTAACAATGCTTCATAGTAAAACGCTTCCCGGGTGATAACGATCGGTTTATCCGTCAAAACCGACTCCACCGTCGTTGTGTCGGGATTCGCCCGTACGGCCAATACTCGGGTCACCATATCTTTGTCGGTGAGAATGCCTCTGATTTCATGCCGTTCCCCCATGACAACCAATGAGCCGATATCCCGTTCGCGCATCCTTCTGGCCGCTTCCGAAACTGTTGTTTCCGCCGTGCAGGTCACCACATCGGTTGTCATAATGTCGCCGACTTTCATCCGCAGGGGGTACCGGTCCACACCCTTGGCAGACGAAGAAGTTTCGGCAGCCAGATCCTGATAGGTTTGCAGCAGCCTCTCCGCCAGATATCGGTTCACCTCTTCCATCGACGGTTGCGAAGAACGGATGGCAGGGTGCACGACATCATGCGGGAGCATCAGCAGTTCTCCTTTTTCCGCACCAATCCACATCGGGAAGTCGCGTGCTCCCGAATACATGGCCGTCCAACCGAACATGTCGCCGGGACCATAAAAGTGAAGGGTCAGTTCTTCATCGGCTTCCGTAAAAATTACGGTACGCACATATCCTTTCAAGATCAAAAATATGGCATGAACAGGCAGTCCGCCTCCGGTCAGGGGGTCATGTTCCCCGAACGGAATCAATCGCGCCGCCTGTTCAAGACTTACAATGGACTCTTCCGGTAATTTGGAGAAAACCCGGTTCTGGCGCAGTATCTCCCGAATTGACACGATACGTTCTCCTCCGCCTTACTTTCATCATATTAACATCATACCAGATTCGGAAGATTACGACACAAAATTTGCAATTTTTTGATAAAGTAAAGGGCCGATCCCTTCAGCAGTCAATCTGCCAATGGGACAGCCCTTGATTTCAATGATTTGAATCTGATCAGTATTGAACCTGATCAGTCAACTACGCGCATGACGTTGCGAACCGATTCGGCCGATTTGTCGAGTGCGGCTTTTTCTTCGGAAGTCAGTTCAAGTTCGAAAATTTTCTCGATGCCGTCGCCGCCAAGCAAAGTCGGAACGCCCATGTACAGGTTTTCGTACCCGTATTCCCCTTCCAAAAATGCAATGGTCGGGGTAATCCGTTTCTTGTCTTTCAAAATGGCTTCCGCCATTTGCGCGAGGGAAGCTGCCGGTGCATAGTAAGCGCTGCCGGTGCCAAGCAGGTTGACAATTTCACCGCCGCCTTTGCGGGTACGCTCCACAATCGCTTCGATTCGGTCTTGCGGGATCA
>JAGVBM010000258.1 GCA_020059765.1 Bacillota bacterium | reverse complement strand
GAGGCGGATATCGCTACTGAAATAGCTGCATACCGAAGCGTTCGATGAAGATTGTAATTGACACGAACGTTGTTGTGTCGGCTGTGTTGAGAGATCGCAATCCGGAAACGGTGATTCTGTTTATTGTGGGGAATCCCGAGTTTGAATGGGTTGCCTCCCGTGAAATTGTTGAAGAATACATCGGTGTATTGGGCCGCGAGCGGTTTGCCATACCTAAGGAAATTTTGGACAAATGGTCGGATATCTTCAATGAAGTCATAACATTCCTAGATGTTACATCAACGGTACATTTTCCTCGCGATCAGAAAGATGCCAGATTCATAGCCTGTGCATTGTCTGCTGGCGCCAGCTATTTTATTACAGGAGATAAAGATTTTGAGGAAGCCTACAAGCTGATGAATACGACAGTCATTTCCGTATCCTACTTTAAAAGGCTTATCTGTGACCATTGGTGAAATGGTAGGTTCATTATTTGATGGTGAGCAGGGCAGTCAAGAGAGTTGAGGCGGGGATGCATCATTGCAAGACCTGACCATACAATCTTCTGTTAACAAAGCCGCCAACAAGAGAAGAAGCTATCCGGTATATGAATCGCGCAGAGGAGGTCCTCCAATGGTTGAAGAATCTGTTGTAAGAGGCGTAAGGAACTACCTTCGGGCATTGCAGGATCAAGGGTTGGCCATCAATTTCGGGGTGGTCTTCGGATCGCAAGTCAAAGGAATACCCGATACATGGAGCGACATCGATCTCCTGGTTATTTCTCCCCGGTTCGATGATCTGCGGGACCGTAAGGATATTGATCTTCTTTGGCGTATTGCGGCGCACACCGATAACCGCATCGAACCGATCCCCTGCGGCGAACGGCAATGGCGCGAGGATGAGTCCAGCGCCATCATTGAAATCGCCCGGCGCGAGGGCCAGATGGTCGTCATTGCGGAAGACGGAAAAATTGGGGACAGCCACTGATTAGGGAGTTGAGTTTCTATGAGAGGGCATTTAAGGTCAATGAGAGATTAGGGATCAAGGAGAGAACGGATAGAGACCCGGAGAGTATTAAAAGAATAGAGGAGGCAATAGGGAAAAGGGTAAAGTAGCGGATATATTTTCCATCTTGCCCTGCTGGTTGACTGTGGATTGTATAGACCAAGACAATCAAGAGGAATGAAATCATGAAACCGATCAGACTCACACACCATGCCCAAGAGCAATGTGTGGAACGCGGCGCAAGCGAAGATGAAGTAAAGCAGGCCGTCATCAATGGTTCCCGCGAGACTGCTAAAAGTGATAGAACCCTATGCCGATACAACTTTCCCTTTGGACAATCATGGAATGGAAAGAGATATCAAATCAAGCAAGTTGCCCCTGTCATAAAAGAAACGGCAACGGAAATAATCGTTATTACCGTTTATACGTTTTTCTTTTGAAAGGAGAAAGCGATGAAAATCAGTTATGATCCAGAAATAGACGCCCTTTACATCAGGTTGATTGAAGGCAAATATGAATGCCGCACCGTGAGACTGAATGAGGAAATTGCACTGAACATTGGGCCGGATGAAAAGCTCGTAGGAATCGAAATACTCGATGCCACCGAAATATTAGGGCAAGGCCATTTGCCCGATGTTACACTTGAGAATATTTCCCTGGCGGCTGCTGTGTAAGATTTAAATTCTATCTCGCCCCGTGGCCTGACTCCGGATTGTAAAGGTATTGACATATCTACCCCTCAGAGCATGGTAACGTATCGAGGCGCTTATCTTGCAGGAGGATTCATCTGATAATCCCATCAGGGATTTTGAGCTGCTTTTGAAAGAAACACAATCACTGCTAATAACGCTTGACATTGCTAACGTAGTTCGTTAGTATTTGCCCATGATCTTAACGTTTAGGTGCTCAGACTCTGAAGCCCTGTTCAACGGCAAGCGGGTTCCCCGTTTCGTGAATATCGAAGTCGTGGCTTTGCGCAAGCTGGCGATGCTCAACCGGGCGGAAAAGCTGGGAGACTTGCGTATTCCGCCCAATAACAAGCTGGAGCAATTGAAGCGCGACCGAGCCGGGCAATGGAGCATCCGCATCAACGATCAATGGCGCGTATGCTTCCGCTTCGAGGACGGTCATGCATACGACGTTGAGATCGTCGATTACCATTGAAGGAGAGTGACCATGCCGCGTGAAATACCTTACCCTACCCCCGGCGAAATTTTGCTGGAGGAATTTTTAAAGCCGATGGGGATTACCCAGTACCGGCTGGCCAAGGAAATCGGGGTGCCGCAACGGCGCATCGGAGAGATAGTTGCGGGCAAGCGTGCCGTAACCGTCGACACCGGCTTACGCCTGTCTCGCTTCTTCGGTACCAGCGACGGCTTCTGGATCGGCTTGCAGACCGATTACGATACAGCGCAAGCCAAAGACGCCCTCTCTGATGTGTTGTCGCGCATTCATCGTTTCGAGCCTGTTCATGTTTAGTCCCGTAGCATAACCCGTCATACGGTGGACGCTTGGCGGCTGCCGTGTAAGATTGAAATAATTTTGTTAATCGGAGAAGCCGGTAGTCTGCGAGTGCAAAGACAAGGTATGAATGGTCATTGCATAGAGCCCTGAAGATTCCCGTGGGGCGTGGAGTTATCGGAAACTTTAGAATAACTTGTTGGCGCCGCCTGCCACGGGTCAACGCCGCGTTATGTCAAAGAGAGATGCTGGATGAATGATTACATATTCCATCGCGGGTCTGAATGGCGAAAGTGGGATATTCACGCCCACACGCCTCTGGATACGGAGTGGATCAGCCCTCCTCCATTGCGAACTGAATCGGAAAGAAAACTGTTCGCGGAACAATATGTACAGACCGCCACTGCTGCTGGGCTTGCGGTTGTAGCTATCACAGACCACAACTTCTGCAGAAATCGTGACGAGCTTCTCATCCCTTACGTGCAACAGGCCGCAACCCCTCTTGGTTTGACTGTTCTGGCTGGGTTTGAAGTTACCGTAAATGACTGTGGTGGAACTCACGTGCTTGTCATATTCTCTGAAGTATCTTCATTAGATACAATAGACGCAGTAATGTCCCAGTTGTTTCCGCCAGGCTCCTCTCGATTTAAAGGAAAAGACGTTCTTCCGAGCAGCCGAGATATTATAGGGCTTAACAACATACTGAAAGATTCTGGTCTGAGTTACCTTGTCGCCTTCGCCCATGCTGATAGAGAAAATGGGGTACTAAATCACAAAGGCAGCACCTTACGCTCACGTCTCTGGAAACAGCCTTTCGTAAGAATAGCTCAACTATCCAAGCCCCCTTCTGAATGCACTGGATTCATCGCCTCGGTGATCAACGGCACGCATTCGCACTACTCACGGGACATTATTACGTATGTCATGGCTTCGGATTGTAGAAGTTTAGCCCCGTCAAAACTTGTTCCGGGAAGGTGTGCGTTGGGGGAGCGTTTCACTTGGATTAAGGCAGACCCAACCTTTGAAGGCCTAAGGCAGATAGTGTTCGAACCTAATGATCGTACGTATTTCCAGGAACATAAGCCAGAAGAAAAGCCACCTTTTCTAACAATTGATCAAGTGAGATTTCTTGACTCGTCTGGTAAATTCCAAAGTGAACCAATTTCGATAAATACAAATCTGGTTACCATTATTGGAGGAAAATCAACCGGCAAATCGATACTGCTATCCTGCATTGCTCGAACCATTGACTCTGAGCAAGCTCAGGCGGCAACAAAAATTGCAAAGACAAATCTGTATAATTTTGGTGAGATGGACTTCGAAGTTACGTGGAGTAACGGAGATGTGGATAAACTGTCAGAGAAAACAGACCGCCACCGAGTTACTTTTCTGCCCCAAATGTATATTCACCGTCTTGTTGAGCAGGAAAACCGGCCTTCTTTATCCGAGTCTCTGCTCCGCTTCCTTCGCCAGAAAGGGGCATTTGAGACACGTTACAGGAGGCTGATAAACGAACTGGACGCGGTAATGACCGAACTGGCAACGGAGATATCCAACTTCTTTTCACTTTTATCATCTTGGCGCGACGTCGTGACAAAGATTAAGGAACTCGGCGATAAAAGCTCAATTGAATCTGAACTTAAGAGAATCGCCGAGAAGTCTGAGGCTCTCCGAAACGCCTCTGGATTTAGCGACCAGGAGACAGAACAATACAAGACGATACGGCAGAGTTTACTAAGCGCGAATACCAGACACAAAGCAGCTCAACGTATTGAGGCATCAATGCAGGATATCGTTGCTGAGATACCAACGGTAATCCAGGTTACTCTCGACAAGCTTGATGCCGTTGTTACTGATGCCGCAGATTTTCACGGATTAGAAGAAACAGAAAAACAACAAATCTCGAGCCATGTCACCAAGCTGAAGCAGGCAATCAAGGCTGCCAATACAGCCTTCACCATGGATGCTTTGCGAACGGTTAAAGAACTCTCCAATGGTACGGAGACAGCCTCAAAGGCGGTGGAGGCCGCTAAGTCAGCCCTAAAGCCATTCCTAGACAAAATAGCAAACCAGAAAGAATTAAGGGAACACCAGGAATCAACGAAGCAACTTAGCTCGCTTTTGGAAGGAATTAATGGACACGAGAAAGAGAAGACGCAGATTGAACAGAAATATTGGGCTTCCGTCCGAGAGATGGAAAGGCTGATTACTGATCGCTTTGCGACTCACTGCCGACTCATTGAGTTATTCAATGATCCCACCTATACCCATGTTGGTGATGATATCGTTATCTCGGCTGACTTGATGTTCGAGAAGGACAGGTTTGAATCAGATTTCCTTGGGTGCTTTGATTTGCGTCATTCCGTTTCTTGGCTTGGCGATCATTTTCGGGATAATTCCATCGTCTGGAGCCAAGAAGAGCATGTCAAGATAATAACCGATACACTAAAGAAACTGATTGAAACTCCCGAGAGCGAACTGCGGCTGCGCGCAGGACAGACGCTCCGAAATGCTGTTGATCTGCTGCTGCGTGATTATCTCTCACACAGCTTTTCCGTGAAACAGACCGGCGAGGATATCTTTCAAATGTCGCCGGGCAAACAGGGACTTATCCTTCTTGAGATATTTCTACATTTAAG
>JAGVBM010000024.1 GCA_020059765.1 Bacillota bacterium | reverse complement strand
TCATCATATTGCAAGGCTGCCGCCCGTTGTACCTGTTTCCGTTTCATCGCTGCACCTCAAACTCTCAGATCAAAGTTTCCGCTGCTTACCGAAATCGGCAACTGCGCAAAAGGATCCATTTTTTCATTCTGCAGGATATCCGTCGACACAGAATCTGTTCGAACAGTCCCCAAATGATAACCGGCAAGTTGCAGCCCTTGCCGCAGCAAGGACAAATCCGGTTCCTCCCATACGTCGGCCCGATCTTCAAGCAAAAGAAAACGGAGACTGACCAATTTTTCCACCACATGCACATGAATGCCAAGTTCGCCAACGGTCGGCAGATTCAGGTGAAAGTACAGAAAACAATTGTACGGGTCCAATTGTTTGCCGTTTTTCTTGCGGGTCAGCAAATGGATCTTGGCATCCGCCGACTGTCGGTCAAGTTCCACCGGCAGCGACAAAAACTGATAGACAAACTGTTGGCCGTGTTCGTTTGCTGCATTCATCAGCTGCTGGCCTGTCAAATGATTCAATGCTTGATTCACAGCCGTTTCCGGCGTATTTCCGGCAGTTCCCGTTTCCAGCATCTGAGCCGCCGACAACAGTTTGGCTTTGAGGCTGTCATTTACCGATTCGGACGTCCCGTTGTTCGGCGGGATGTGTTCGGTCACTGCCTGCTGAAGCCGTATCAAACGGGCTTCATGGTCGAGTCCCAATCGATTGACAATCGATTGCACCACGGCGCCGCGTTCTGCCGCAGGCAGTTCCCGCAACTGCTCCAACGGCAGCACATGACCGGAGAAAGAGAGCCTTGGCGGTGAAGAGACAGGGGCCGTTAACTGGGACGATGATGCAGCTGATTCTGCGGCGGGTGATTCTCGATCCGTTAACAGCCTTTGCAGCGGCGGACCGTTCCACAACGTTTTCACCGCTTGAAAAGAAGCGGGGGAAATCGGAATCTCCCGTTTGACCATCTGGACCAACACAGCAATCGTTGCATTTTGTATGCGTTCCGTCTCCCTCTTGCTTGCTTCCGCCGTCAGGGCGTTGGATGTGGAAGCTTGTTGCGGCGACTGCGCCCGGACTTCCCGCTCAACTGTCGTTTCCATCAGCTTAACAAGAGGAGCTGACACCGATTGGCGCCGGGATAGCAATTCGTGAACAATCATTCGCGCGACAGGTGTGTCTTTCACCCCCAAATTTCGAAGAAGGGAGTCTACCGGCAGCAAACGGTCCGACAGGGAATCATCCGTCGGAAGAGCGTTGCCGCTTCCCGTTTTGTCAACCGATTGTTTGCCGCCCGGTGCCGGCAGCAGTTTCATTTCCAACTGCCCGCTGTCCGATAATCCGGCGACAACCAACGACAGAGTCGATCCTTTCGACAGCGGCGTTTCCACTTGCGCCCGAATCGTCTGACCTTTCACCTGCAACAGTGCCGTGTGATCATTGACCATTTCCAGCAGGGTGGCGCGAATCACTTCGCCTATTTGCAGTTCCAGACTTGACGCCGTATCCGTCCGGAATGTCTGCGCCATCGACTGAAGCAACGACGGCCAAATGTGCATGCCACTCTCCCTTTCGTCATGTCATTTCAGGATCAGCGCCTCCGCAACTGGCGCGAAGGATTTTCGATGAATCGGGGAAACCCCGTTTGCCCGCATCGCCGATAAGTGATCCGGCGTGGAATATCCCATATGCCGTTCAAAGCCGTATTCCGGAAACAGCTTGCCATACTCCATCATCAACTGGTCGCGGGTTACCTTCGCCAAAATGGAAGCCGCGGCAATCGATTGGCTTTTGGCATCCCCTTTGATAATATTCAACTGCGGAATCTCAATATCGGGAATCAAAACCGCATCGTTGATCAAATGATCAGGTTCCTGGTGCAACGCGCGAATGGCTCGGCGCATCGCTTCGTAGGTCGCTTGCAAAATGTTGTATGTATCGATGTAATCCACATCCACAATGCCGATTCCAAAGGCGACAGCATTTTCCCGGATCTCGTGAAACAGGCGCTCACGCTGTGCTGCGGATAACTGTTTGGAATCATTCAGCCCGCTGATCGGTCGATCGAGAGATAACACCACGGCTCCAGCCACCACCGGTCCGGCCAACGGTCCTCTGCCCGCTTCATCAATCCCGGCAATCCGTTGAAACCCTTGTTCCGACAGCATTTGCTCATAGTGCCACAGGTGCTCCATCCGCTCGGCTTCCGCCTGCTGACGGGCCCGTTTTTTCAGATAGATTTCGGCCAAGGCGCGGACACCAGCCCGGGAATCTTGGCGCAGCGTACGAATCGTCCGCTCCGACAGTTCGGTCTGCATGTCAAGCCATCGCTTTACTTCCGTCACGGACATCTCTTCAAAACGTTTCATGCCGCAATCGCTCCTTTAATATCTTATAAAATTTCGGCAAGCAGCCCGGTACTTCCTGCAAAGTTATTCCCACCCAAATGCTTGCATTTGGGTGGGGACCCGCATTGACCTTATACTTGTTACCTTCGAAACTTATAAACTCTAACAAGTACAGAAAAGCCAACCGGAAATCGACGGTTGGCCTGTTCATGAGAAAACCGCCTCAAAAACGGTTTACCCCCTATTCGTTACGATTGATTGTTTC
>JAGVBM010000147.1 GCA_020059765.1 Bacillota bacterium | reverse complement strand
TAACAAAATACTTAAAGGAAGAAATGCGAAACATATAATCCAATTTACCCAATCTGTCAAAGTCAACCTATTCGAGGTTTCTGAGCGAATCGATTTATGTGTTTTTGGCATATTGGCTGAAACTGGAAAGTTTAAAAGAAAAAAACCACATAACAAGCGGGTGCAAGGGACGGCAAGGACCACGCCGCCCCTGACACGCAGCGTTCGCTCGATAAAGGAAACATCGATGTCTAAATCGTTTTCGGGGTTTTGTCCTGATTTTGAAAAATGGCCGAAACGCTGGATGGGGTTTCGTGAGGGCATTCCATTCGGTGAAAGAATAATCGATATTTTCAAACCTTTTATTGATGATTTGATCGATTCGAAATATACGGAAAAGACAATCAAGAGGCACATTGATAATTTGTCGCTATTGGGAGGTGAAATCATACGCTATATCAATATGGATCCGGATTTGCGGAATTCGAATGCGCTTGATCTGCTGATGGAAAACATCGGATCTGATGGCGGACCTTGTGCCGGCACATAGATACTGAAGCTGAACAGCGTTCCTTTGATGCAACATGTAAAAAGCTTTACAAATTTCTGGCGCGAACAACAGGGTGAACCAGACGCCGAGAAACAGCGGCATTTTAAATCACACATTGGGAGGCGGCGCTGGTTACCCTGAGCGTTGGCCGATTACGAGACAGACACGAAGGAGGATAAGATGGCACCAAAGAAGAAGCCGCCGAGTGACACACCAGCAGAAACTCCGCGCATTGTACGATCAAATCCCACAGTGTTCATAAGCCACGACAGTCGCGACGCAGATCTTGCCGAGGCATTTGGTAATCTCCTTACTGATGTCAGCGGCGGTATTCTAAAGCCGTTCTGCTCATCAGACAAAAAAGGAACCCGAGGTATTGAATTCGGGGAGGAGTGGTTCAAGACCATTATGGCAAAGCTGGGCGAAGCTACGGATGTCGTCGCCCTACTGACGCAACACAGCATCGACCGTCCGTGGATACTATATGAAACTGGTGTCGCCAAAGGAAAGTCAGGCACACCAGCCTTCGGTGTGGCCATCGGTGTACCATTGGAAAAGGCGAGTACCGGCCCCTTTGCACAGTTCCAGAATTGTGCGGCTGATGATGATTCACTTACGAAACTCGCGATTCAATTGATTCGACGCAACCCTGATGCGTCGCCGCGCGAAGAAGCGGTTCGACGTCATGTGGAGGCATTCATTGAGGGCATCACCGGTTTGATGGAGAAACGCGGCGCATCGAACCATAGTGATGGTGCCGCCAAGGTTGATGAGACCACCATCGCGAAGTTATTTGAAGAAGTGAAGGTGATGTTCCGCACCTTACCAGGCAATGTTGAGGAACGATTAGGCAAATCGATGAGGCGTGGCGTTCTCGGCCGAGAACGCGAATTCCATCCAATGATGATGGAGGAACTGCTATTTCACCCAAAGATGGCCGATGACGAAATGGGATCGCCGGGTCTTGGATGGCTCATTTTCATCTCGATGTTCCGTGATGACTTGCCGTGGTTCTACGAAATCGGAATGGAAGTCTATCATGCCCTCGAAAGTCGGAACAGAGAACGTATCGTCGCATCTGCGCACAAAATGCGCCACTCGGTCGAGTTCTGCATGCGCGGTCCTATGGGCAAGATGTTTATGGATCGAGAAGACATGCGTAGTCTTAGAGTATTGAGTCACTTCCCCGACATGATTAATCACTATCTAAACCAGATTGAGGCAATAAGGCCTCCAAGACGAAGGCGACCGCCGACTGAAGACAAGCCCTGAGAACGGCCAACAAGGCAAATTAACTCGGATTGCCAAAAGCTGCGCCGCTTCGCTTTGCACCTTTTGGCAACCGGTTATTTGCGACGTTATGTGTAAAGAAAATCGCAAAGGAATAGACAAATATGCCCGATACCAGCTCATTACTTGACGACATCGAAAAGAACCTCGTCAAAGAGCATTGGGTTGGCTACTACAATCTTACTCGTCAATTGGTCGTGCTTTCTTCTGGGGCGCTGACTTTGACGATTTCTTTACAGAAATTCTATATACCCGCATCCCCTTCAAGTTTATGGCTATTACAATTCTCATGGATTTGTTGGATATTGTCTCTTTTGTTTGGGCTTCTCGTTTTGTATGGTGAAGTACAGATTCCCTTAGATCACGTAAATCAGTTACGGAAAGCGAGGGATAAAGATGGGGACCATAAAACGGCAATCTCTCTGCTTGAATTTCCATTTTTTCGAGTACGCACTTTATACCGGAAATCATACGTTTTAAGGGAAATGGAAGCGGGACGCCCTTAAAATTTTAAGTTTCGACACCCGCGGCAGGAGGAACGAAAATACCAATTTAGATTATTAAGCGCGTCCCGCTCACGCACTGGATGAAGGGGTGCTGAAGTCGGCTACGAAGGCAATAAGATCCAAGTAGTTGATTTTCTTGACGGAACGAATAGCTTGGGTTTCAAGGTAGGCTTGGAATTCAGTCAGTCGGGCGGTCAATGCCTGGATGGAGCGGTCGAAAAAGTTTGCCAGGCGGCAATAGGCGCGAAACTCATGAACAAGACGATGAAGCATGACGGCCCCCCTTCCATTTTGCCGGATCATGCTTTATCAGAAATGCCCTGTTTTCAACATATTTTGCGCTAACTGCGGGGTTTGTGGGTTATGCTGCAAATCTCAATAGGATTGTAAAAATGGCACTCTCCAAACAAGTCAAAAATCTCTTTATTCAGCTCACTTTGGGGACTTTCAGCTTTGTGATGGCATATGTTTGTTTTACCTTGCTCGAATCAAGTGTTGAAGGGGTCTGGAAAGGGTGGAAGTTTGGTGGAGGCATAGCTGGATTTCTCGGGACTTGGCTCCTCTCCAATAAACTCTACTCCGACACTCTGTCCAAGGACAGTACAGCATCTGACGTGATTTTGAAAGATGAAAGAAAAGAGCCAACCTGTCTCGGTAGCTATGATGTACGAATGCGGAAAGATTATTGGGACGAAATATTTCTGAAAATAAAAAATGCACAACGGAGGGTGGTTTTCATCGGCGGAATTTCATCGACACTGCTAACCGCAGACATTTTACGCAAATTTGCTTCAGCGCTGGAGAATAATCAACATTTGAAAATCAGTTTTATATACGAATCAGGTGACAATAGGGGACGGTCATAGGAAAATAAATAAGTAGACGAGCTGAATCTGATGTGATAAAGAATTGCGCATGCCAAGGTTAGCCAGATTAGATGCACCCGGTGTG
>JAGVBM010000005.1 GCA_020059765.1 Bacillota bacterium | reverse complement strand
GAAATGAAAAAGGAATCTTATCCTAGCGGGTTGAATATTCAATATATGGAAAACATCGGGGCTGTGCTTTGGTTTATTCCAGACTCGCTTGGGGGAATTAACTTGTTGCATGAGTTGCTTAGCAAGTTGAAGCGGAAAGATGAACAAACCGAACGAATTATTTTTGAAATGTTTTACCAACGTATCTATAATATTGCCTTTTTCATGGTGAAGGATCGCGATCTGGCGCAGGACGTGGTGCAGGAAACGTTCTTCAAAGCTTTCAAACAACTGCATACACTCAAAGATGGGAGCAAGATTGAGAGTTGGCTTGCCAGTATTGCGTCAAGAACGGCTGTGGATTTATTGCGAAAGATGAACAAATGGAACGATATGGCTGTGGATGACGCTTTCTTGGAAAAAAACGTTTCCAAAAACCGAAACGAATCCTCAGTAGAAACGATCGTGGAGCAACGTTTCTTGAAAGCACACTTGCTGCAGAAAATTTCCGATATGCGGCCCGAATACAAACAGGTTATTATCCTGAAATATATGTACGATTTGAAAGATGAGGAAATCGCCAACGCCCTTCATATTACGGTCGGAGCTGTCAAATCAAGACTGCATCGGGCAAAACTGAAATTAAAGGATTCACTGGAAAGACAAGCAAGCAAGCAGGATGGTGACGTTCATGAAGCAATTTCGAAAGTACGATCTTGATCAATTAATCGAAGAGGCCGTTCATGAGCAACTCGGCAATACTCCTCCGGCCGCTTTGCCCATGTCAGTAGCTTGGGAGCGATTGCACGAACAATTGTTTCCATCCGGAGCAAACCGGAAAGCGGCTTGGCTGAAAAGGTATATATATGCGGCTTCTCTGGTGTCTGCGTTCATTTTGCTGTTCGTGTTTTCTCAGGAAAAGGGCTTGGCGTTTGTCAGATTGACTGAGATGTTTCAAAAGATAGAAGGCACTGTGGTACACGTGTTTACTCGATCTGGGGATGCGATGAAGAAGACGGATGCACCTTCTTCCAATGAGTTTTCTTTTGTGGAAGGATCAGAAGTCGTTACGGAACAATTGAATCTGGAAGAGGCCCAGCAGGTTGCAGCCTTTCAAATCAAGGTTCCGCAAACTCTTCCGCAAGGCTTTCGATTAAAAAACGTGACGGTGCTAAGAAAACATTCTGGGAAGAGTGAAGATATCTTCCTGCATTATGAGGGAAACCAGAGAGGGTTTGTCATTAACGAAAAACTGACGGGAGAGCAGTTTGGTTCGGGAACCATCGTCGACCAAGAGGATACACAGGTGGAACAAACGACCGTTAATGGTCAAAAAGCTTCGATTCTTCTGTTTAAAAATGGGGTAACAAAGCTGATTTTCGTGACGCAAAGTTATTATTATTCTATCGAAGGCCAGTTGACAAAAGAAGAATTACTCCTTATTGCGCAATCTTTGTGAAGCGATAGGGGCTGCCCACTCGGCAGATTTTGATCTGCATTTGGGACAGCCCGTTCCCGTTCCTATTATTCCACAAATACGTACGAGGAAGCGGTATCTCCCTGTTCAACCGACCCGTTTTTGACGACCCAATGATGAGCGCGAGTTCGATAGTAATAACCGGCCACCGAGTTGATTCCCCGGCTTGCAGACACGAAAGACGCATTATAGTTTTGATATTCCCCTGCATGAACGACGTCTACCCAACGGCTGTTCGCCGCATCCCATCTTTGCAGATACAGATCAACCGCGATCGTATCCACCGAAGAATAAGCTTGTGTATCGCCACTGACCGTGAGCACCGTACCCGATTTACTGATATAACTGTTGCCAGTCATTAAATATTGGGTGGACTGAATGCTGATCTGATTGATGAGACTCCCTGTCCCATAATTTCTGTCCAAAGCAGGTGTCCCCTCGGTTGGAGCAGGAGGAATTTGTTTCTTTGTAGCGGCAAAACTGTTCTTCGCAACAACGATTGGGCCTGTAACAGAAAGCAGCATAGCCAACATCATTCCAAACCTGATAAAGTTTTTCATAATATTTACCCCTTTCAAGTTTGTTTACGGACAATGAATGATCCGATTCGATTTTCATTTTTGCAGCAATTTTTGCGCCTGTTCGGAATTCAATTTTCTGATTTCATTCGGGGAAAGGCTGGAAAAAATGAATTCTTGATAGAATTTTTCCTGTTTGTCTTTTGGTGTAGGAGCGGGTTCTTCGCTTGGGGCGGTATTGAATTTTTGATTTATGAATTCGGTTTGGTTGTTTCGTACGTTCATGGTAACGGAAATCTCTTTTTCGCTGCCATTCTTCAAAGTGACTCCGTAGATCACATCCAGTTTATACTCTTTCTGTTTTTCATCCCAACTTGCGCTCAGGTTTTTGACACGATACGATTGTGCAGGCAGAATCCCCTGCTGATACAGTTCCTGATATTGTTTGAATTCCAGATGGTTTGCCAGATCTCTCTTCAATCTCTCTTGATCTGCCGGTCGTACGTGCCAAGTCATAAGGGCGTAGACAGGAAACAGTTGACTTTCATCGGACAAGGTAAACAACTTAGGCCAATCTGTGATGAGCTT
>JAGVBM010000189.1 GCA_020059765.1 Bacillota bacterium | reverse complement strand
GCGAAGGGAGCGATGGCAAGAATGGACACGGCAGCCGTCAAAGCGGACCATCGGCCGATCCGATCGTGCCACAACAGCTTCACGCAGGCAAAAGATGCAATCACGTACACGAGAATGCCGAGGGTAGTGGGAACGAGAATCAAACGGTCAACGGAAACGTGCAGCCCGTAACTGACGGCCAGCGTCCCGCTGTTTGTCACAAACAGGAACCCGGCACTCCGATAGGGCACTCCCTTGCCGCTCATTTTGCCGAACCATTGGGGAAACTTTCTTTCTTTCGCCAGTGCGTATCCAAGTCGGGAAGAGCTGGCGAGAAACACGTTCAACGTACCGAGACAGACGATAACAGCGATGATCGCAGTAGCGAGACCGGCACTCAAGCCGAGCGATTCGCTCATCAGGACGGCCAGCGGTGCGGCAGTTCCCTGATCGCCGTAGGTATGTGTGCCGACCGTCACGACCGACAACAGCGTGTATACAATGCCGATTAAAAATACACTGGACCAAGTGCTGCGCATGACATCCCGTTGCGGATTGCGAAATTCTGGCACCAGATGGGTAATGCTTTCCCAACCGAAAAACGCCCAAAAGATCAGCACGGCTGCCCGGCCGATTCCTTCCGTACCGTGGGGTGCAAAAGGGGTGAAGTGGGACGGCTTGATTTGCGGGAATGCAAACAGGATGGTGGTGATTAACAGGACCAGTACGGCGCCGCTCAACAACAAGGACAGTCGGCCGCTGGCCTTCATGCCGAGCAGATTGGTGGCCAGCGCCACAAGCAAAAACAGAAACGCAAACAAGTAATACCAAGTATCGGAGAGACGGAACACACTGACCAGATAACCGGAACCGGTAAGACCGACAACCGCTTGACCGACTGCTACCCAGACAAAGAAAAACCACCCGACAATTGTACTCCAGATCCTGCCGAAGGCATGCTGCACTATAGTCGCGATCCCGCCGAGATCTTCAAATTGCAAAGCCAACCGGGCGAAGGTGTAGGCGAGCGGAACGCTTAGCAAAGACAGAATCGTCCAAGAAAGAATCGAGGCCGGGCCGGCCACATCGGCCGTATATCCGGGAAGAATCAGAATGCCGGAACCGAGCACGGCCCCCATGTAAAGTGCAATCCCTTGTGTATAGGTAATCGTGCGCTGTGTCATAAGTATCCCTCTTTTTTCTGAAAAAGAAACCTTTTGCGCGAACATCGGCGTGTATTCCCAAGGCTTGAAACTATTCCGAGTATACCAGAAGAATGCTAGAAAAAATCACCACCAAGTAGCGAAATAGTAAAAAATAATTTATAATTTCTATTAAGTCATTTTTCCGAATCATCAGGTCATATGAAGAGTTAAACATTTAGAGGAGTTAAAGGAGGGATTGCCGTGATTGACGTGGTAGCGATTCGAACAGACTTGGAAAGATTGGTTGGCGCTGATTATGTCAAGGAGTGCCCGGAAGAGTTGAAGCGGAAACTCGACCTGCACGAGGCGGATATTTGGTATGTGGAGCCGGGCAGTGAAGCAGAGGTTGCCGCTGTATTGGGCTATGCGGAACAACATGATCTGGCGGTCATACCAAGCGGGAACGGAGCCAGCCTGCATGTGGGCGCCGCGCCGCGCCGCGCCAATATTGTGGTTTCATCCAAACGATTGTCGGGGATCGTGGAACATTCGATCGGGGATCTGACCATCACCGTGCAGGCAGGAACACCGTATGCGGAAATGCAAGCCTATTTGCGAGAGCACGGGCAATTTGTTCCATTGACTGCGCCATCGCAGGATTCGACTGTCGGCGGATTGGCTGTAACCGCTTTCGGCGGGCCTGAACGTATCCTGTACGGTTCATGGCGAGACTTTGTAATCGGGTTGCGGGTTGTGTATCCAAACGGGCAGGTGGTTCGCTCGGGCGGCAAAGTGGTGAAAAATGTGGCCGGATACGATATGACCAAACTGTTTGTCGGATCGTACGGGACATTGGCATTTGTTACCGAAATCACTTTAAAAGTACGTCCCTATCCGAAACATCGGGAATTGGTGGCGATCGAGAGCCGCAACCGCAATTCGTTGATCCAATTGGCGGAACGGGTATTGGCTTCCGAATTGGTGCCAAGCACTTTGGAACTGACTTATCAAGCAGCTGGAGGTTCCGCGTCCTACCAGTTATGGATTGGCAGTGACGAAGTGGAAGCGGCTGCAAGGTATCAGGAAAACAGAATTCGTGAATTTGCAACCGCAATCGGCGGAGACATGCAGATTCGCGTGTTGGCTGGAGAAGCAGCGGAAAAGAGTTGGCCGGGCACCATGATCAATCTGGATCAAACGGCATCCGATTCGATTGTGCTGCGAGCCGGTTTTCCGATTTCCCGCATGACAGACTTGCTTGCCGCGTTTGAACGAATGGCGGCGGAGCGTAACATATTGTTGCAGTATTCGGTCAGTTTGGGTGTAGGTACGTTGCGATTGCTTTTGCAATCCGACAACTCGGCCATTTTGTCGGAAACGACAGTCGACATGCGCCGACTGGCGGAAGAAAATGACGGGTACTTGGTGCTGGAGTACGGCGAGTCGGCATTGAAACAACAAGTGGGCGTTTGGGGAAATGCGAGCGGCGGGTTGTCGTTAATGAAAGGCATCAAACAGACCGTCGATCCGGCCGGAATTATGAGCCCCGGACGTTATGCAGGAGGGATCTGACATGAGCGAACACACACAATTGGCAGCCATGCTGGAACAATCGAATTTTAAATGGCCGGATCCGCCCAATCCGGACAAATTGTCGGTTTGCGTGCATTGCGGATTATGTCTGCAAGCTTGTCCCACCTACTTGGAAACGGGGATTGAAGCACAATCGCCCCGTGGCCGTGTCTATTTGATCAACCTAGTCAACGACGGACTGATGAATATCAACGACGCATTTGTTGACCCAGTCTTCCGTTGTCTGGACTGCCGAGCTTGTGAAACCGCCTGTCCGTCGGGTGTACAGGTCGGAACCCTAATTGAAGAGGCCCGCGGCCAGATTCGGCAGGCCCAGCCTTTGACAGGGGTAAAAGGCATGTTTAGCGATCTGATGCTGAAAAAGATCTTCCCGCACCCGGATCGCTTGCAAAAAATCGGAAAATTGATGCGTTTCTATCAGAAGTCCGGTTTGCAAAAAGCAACTCGCGGCTTGGGGATCATGAAGCTGTTCCCGAAACATATGCAGGAGATGGAAGCGGTGCTGCCCTTAATTCCTGAAAAAACGTCACGGGAAGCGCTGCCGCCGGTTGTGCACGCCATCGGCGAAAAGCGGGGAACAGTCGGATTGGTGGTCGGCTGTGTCATGGACGTCATGTTCGCTGACATCAACATGGCAACCGCCCGCGTGTTGGCACGCAACGGGTACGATGTGGTGATTCCGCAAGCGCAAACCTGCTGCGGAGCCTTGCAAGTGCATGCAGGCGAACGGGACACTGCGAAGCAAATGGCGAGAACGAACATTGACACATTCTTGGCAGCCGGCGTGGAGTATGTGATTATGAATGCGGCCGGGTGCGGGGCTGCCGTCAAAGAATATCCGGAACTTTTGCATTCAGATCCGAACTACCGTGACAAAGCGGAACATTTTACGAACAAAGTTCGCGACATCTCCGAGTTTCTGGTCGAAGTGGGATACGAACCGCCGAAAGGCAAATTGAATGTCAAGATCACCTATCATGACGCGTGCCACTTGGCCCATGCACAAAAGATCAGAACCCAGCCCCGGGAAATTCTGCGCTCCATTCCCGGTGTTGAGTTGATTGAAATGGCCGACTCCGATCGCTGCTGCGGATCGGCGGGGATTTACAACCTGACCCATCCGGAGATGGCAAGTCCGATTCTTGAAGCCAAAATGGCCAATGTGCCGGACGGTGTCACCTACATTGCCATGGGCAACCCGGGTTGCATGATGCAAATGGCCACCGGTGTGCACCGCAAGGGTTCCGACATGGAAGTGATGCACACCGTTTCGTTGCTTGACATGGCCTATCGTGCGGAACAAGGATTGGCGAATGAATCGCAAGCGTCAGTGACACAACGGGAGGAGGCACGGGCATGAGTCTGGAAGCATGGATATTGGAACTGCAACAGATTGTCGGCGAACGGTCGGTGATCTACAAACCGGATGATCTCCGGCCCTATGAATGTGACGGCTTTACGATCAAGAAAGCGCTGCCGAGGGCGGTTGTATTCCCGCAAACGGCAGCAGAAGTCGAACAGGTTGTCAAAGTGTTGAACAAACACAAGATTCCGTTCATTCCGCGAGGCGCCGGCACCGGCTTGTCCGGCGGGGCGATCCCGATTAACGGGGAAGTGTTGATCAGCCTGGTCAAAATGCGACGGCTGCTGGAAGTCGACTACAAGAACCGAACGGCCATCGTCGAGCCGGGGCATGTCAATCTGAAACTGACCAACGCGATCTCAAATGAAGGGTATTATTACGCACCGGATCCGTCCAGTGGAATGTCCTGCACCATCGGCGGCAACGTGGCGGAAAATGCGGGCGGCCCCCACTGTCTGAAATATGGGGTCACCACCAACCATGTGCTGGGTCTCGAGATGGTGCTGCCCGATGGAGAATTGGTTACTGTCGGAGGTAAAGTGCCTGATATGCCGGGATATGACCTAACCGGCGTGGTTGTCGGTTCGGAAGGTACGATGGGGATTGTAACGAAGGCGTACGTCCGTATTCTGAAAAAACCGCAAGGCGTAAAGACCGTGTTGGCGTTGTTTGATTCGGTGGATGATGCCAGCCAGACCGTTTCGGCAATCATTGCTAACGGGGTTATTCCCGGTGCTCTGGAGATGATGGATCAGACGGCGATTGAAGGGGTTGAAAAAGGCACCTATCCGGTCGGCTATCCAAAAGACCTGGCGGCGGTGCTGATCATCGAATTGGACGGATTGACAGCCGGAATGGAAGATATGGCGGATCAGATCGTCGAAATCTGCAAAGAATACAACGTACGGGAAGTACGTGTGGCGCAGTCGGAGAAGGAACGCACCCTATGGTGGTCCAACCGGAAAACCGCATTTGGTGCCATGGGCCGCCTGTCACCCGATTATGTGGTGCAGGACGGGGTGATTCCGCGCAGCCGTTTGCCGGAAGTGCTGAGACGAATCAGCGAAATCAGCGAACGTTCCGGTCTGCGGATCGCCAACGTGTTCCATGCCGGGGACGGCAACCTGCACCCGCTGATTTTGTTTGATGCAAAGAAACCGGGCGAGACGGAATTGGCCATTCAAGTCGGTTCCGAAGTCCTGCAGGCTTGTGCTGATGTTGGCGGCACCATTACCGGCGAACACGGCGTAGGAATCGAGAAGCAGCAAGACATGCTGAAAGTATTTACGCAAGAGGAAATTGACGCGCAGGTGGCGATCATGCGGGTATTCAACCCTGACAACCTGTGCAATCCGGACAAATTGTTCCCGAAACCTTCCCGCTGTGTCGAAGTCAAGGATGCGGCGCACGCGCATTAAACGGTTCGTGGCTAGGAACTTCCAAAAGTCAGGAAAACAATAATTAGTTATCCCGTACCACTCTTATGGTGATGCGGGATAATTTTTTTGTACTTGATAGCAGGTTCCTTTTTTGCGATCGACAATTATGAAGTACTGAATCGCAGAAGCAAATCATTCAATCTTACTGAAAATTGTATAAAGTTAATACAAAATTTCGAAAAAAAGACACAATTAATGCATCCCGTCAACCTCCGTTTTTTCCGGGGAAAATTATAATGAAATTAGAACGACACAAATCAAAAAATCTTTGTTGGAGGTCGTTCACGATGAGTAGTGAGCAAAGGATCCAAATACTGACAGGCCATTTCGGCAGCGGAAAAACGGAGATTGCCATTAACCTGGCTTTCCGGCAGAAGCGCCAAAAACCGTATGTGGCGATTGCCGACCTGGATGTGATCAATCCCTATTTCCGTTCACGGGAAGTGCAGACCGATTTTGACAGATTGGGGATTGAATTGATTGCCCCCAAAGGTCAACTGGCGACAGCCGACCTGCCGATTGTTACGGGAGAGCTGCATCGCGTCCTGCTTGATCCCCGGTATCACGTGGTGATTGATGTGGGGGGAGACAAGGACGGCGCAACGGCACTCGGACAATTTTCCAACGAAATCCGCAAGCAGGAATACCAAATGATTTTTGTGGTCAACGGAAATCGTCCCTATGTCAGCACTGTCGAGGGAATCGCGGAAACGATTCGTCAAATCGAGGCCGTTTCACGTCTGCAGGTATCCGCTTTGATCAACAACACCCATTTGGGCCGGGATACGCAAGTTGCGGACATTGAAAATGGGATTGCTTTCGCCGAACAAGCCAGTGAACAACTGGGAATCCCCCTTTTGTTCACCACTGTTTCCGATCATCTGGCCGATGAACTGAAAGCGCTTTCTTTTGAGCATCGCCTGATGTATATGCAGCGTTTTATGAAATTGCCATGGGAATCCGTGTAGGGAGGGAGAAAAGATGGAACCGCGTGTTGTCTTTAACGAAGAGTATTGCAAAGGCTGCGGGTTGTGCGTGTCAGTCTGTCCGAAAGGGATTATTTCTCTGGCCGAGCATCTGAATGGTAAAGGATATCGACCGGCTGCGGTTATGGAGCAGGAAGCGTGCATCAGCTGCGCAGCCTGCGGAAGAGTGTGCCCTGACGGAGTGATTACCGTCTATCGGCCCGACAAACAGAAAACGGCTTGATCGAGCAGTGGAAAGGGGAGAGGACCGATGGGAAAAGTGTTGATGAAAGGCAATGAAGTCATTGCGGAAGCGGCTGTGCAAGCTGACTGCAAGTATTTTTTCGGCTACCCGATTACGCCGCAAAGCGAACTGGTGGCCTACATGGCCAGACGCTTGCCGGAAGTGGGCGGACTGTTTTTGCAGGCGGAGAGTGAAGTTGCGGCGATTAACATGGTGTATGGCGCGGCAAGCGCAGGGGTTCGTGTGATGACTTCTTCGTCCAGCCCGGGAATCAGCTTGAAACAGGAAGGGATATCCTATCTGGTGGGTGCCGAACTGCCTGCCGTCATTGTCAACGTGATGCGAGGCGGTCCGGGATTGGGCAGCATTCAACCGGGGCAAGCCGATTATTTCCAGGCGACAAAAGGCGGCGGTCATGGAGATTACCGGATTCCCGTACTGGCACCGTCCAGCTTGCAGGAAATCGTCGATTTGATGCAGGCAGCCTTTGATATGGCAGACCGCTACCGTACTCCGGTGCTGCTGCTGGGAGACGGCATGCTGGGGCAGATGATGGAGCCGGTTGAATTTCCGGAAAAACAAGATCTCGACTTGCCGGCGAAAGATTGGGCCACGACCGGCACCCGGGGCGACGGCGAACGAAAAATCACCAACTCGTTGCGGCTGGATCCGGCAGATCTGGAAGTGCACAACAATCACCTGCAACAGAAGTATGCGACGATTACCAAGAACGAAGTGCGGTATGAAATGTATCTGACCGATGATGCGGACTATATATTTGTCGCCTACGGCACAGTGGCGCGAATCGTCAAAAGCGCCATTCAGAAAGCCAGGGAAAAAGGAATCAAAGCCGGTCTGATCCGACCGATTACCCTTTGGCCGTTCCCGGAACTGCCGTTCCTGGAGACGAGAGACCGGGTGAAAGCTTATCTGACGGTGGAGATGAGTGCCGGTCAAATGGTGGAGGATGTGCGGTTGGCGGTCAACGGACGCAAACCGGTACATTTTTACGGCCGAACCGGCGGCATGGTGCCCGATAGTGACGAGATTCTTGCACAACTCACGCAACTGGCCGGAGGTGAGCAATAATGGAACTGGTATTTCAACGCACACAAGGGTTAACCGATAAACCCACCCATTATTGTCCGGGGTGTACCCATGGCATTATCCATCGGTTGGTGGGAGAAGTTATGGAAGAGATGGGAATTCTGGAAGACACGGTCGGGGTTGCATCCGTCGGCTGTTCCGTGTTGTCCTACGAATATTTCAATTGCGATATGACCCAGGCGGCCCACGGCAGGGCGCCGGCAGTCGCCACAGGGTTGAAACGGGTGCTGCCGAAAGACAGATTCGTTTTTACCTACCAGGGAGACGGAGATTTGGCATCGATCGGGACAGCGGAAATTGTACATGCGGCCGCGCGCGGCGAAAACATTACCGTGATTTTCGTCAACAACGCGATTTACGGAATGACGGGCGGACAAATGGCCCCAACCTCGATTGTGGG